>CALJMY010000075.1 GCA_937981905.1 uncultured Enterobacterales bacterium | reverse complement strand
AAACGAGCAACGCGTAATACGCGCAGTGGATCTTCACTAAAGGCTGGAGAAATGTGACGTAAGATACGGTCATTAAGATCTTGTTGGCCATGGTAAGGGTCAAATAACTCACCGCTTTCACTTTGCGCAATCGCATTAATGGTTAAGTCGCGGCGAATTAAATCATCTTCTAATGTTACATCAGCCGCGCTATAAACATTAAATCCAGTATAACCTGCACCAGATTTACGTTCTGTTCTAGCCAGTGCGTGTTCTTCTTTAGTTTTAGGATGTAAAAATACAGGGAAGTCTTTACCTACTTGCGTGAAACCTTGGTCTAACATGGCTTGTGGCGTTGAACCTATTACTACCCAATCTCGGTCTTTAACAGCAAGATTTAATAATTGATCGCGAACAGCGCCGCCTACTAGATAAATTTCCACACATCATCCTATTTAGTTAATGGTTAAACCCGTAAATTATTAATGCTCTGATATGTAAGCTAGAACATTGTATACATCAGTATATTCAAAATTAGAGGTTGCCGAAAGTGTTACTGAACTTTATGCTGTAACGCGAATCGAAAGTTGCTCATTATTCTTGTTCATATTCACTAAATGGGCACACAAGGAAATAATTATGTATCAGGCTTTTTATGGCCTCAATGAAGCGCCGTTTACTATTGCTCCTAACCCTAAATATCTGTTTTTAAGTCAACAGCATCAACAAGCTGTTAACCATTTACAATATTGTTTGAAAGAGGGGGGCGGCTTTATTTTACTAACCGGTGAAGTAGGTACTGGTAAAACTACCTTAGCACGCTCGTTACTAAGTCAGCTTGATGAAACCACAAATATTGCGTCTATTCTTAATCCTTCATTGAGTGAAATAGAATTATTAGCAACATTGTGTGATGAATTAAAGATTAGTTACGCTGATGAGCCAACACTAAAACAGCTTACGGATTTGTTAAGTCAGTTTTTATTAGATAATCATCAACAAGGTCGTAATACTCTATTAATTATTGATGAAGCTCAGCATTTACGTAGTGAAGTGTTAGAACAGTTACGTTTGTTAACGAATCTTGAAACAAACGAGAAAAAGTTACTACAAGTGATGTTAATTGGTCAGCCTGAATTACAGCAACAATTAAAACAAAATCACCTAAGACAATTAGCACAACGTATTACTGCGCGTTATCATTTAATGCCTCTTGGGAGTGTTGATGTTAGCGCTTACGTCGCCCATAGGCTATCTATTGCTGGGCGCGATAGTTCATTATTTACTAAAGCGGCATGTAATCGTATTCATCAATTAAGTGGCGGTATTGCGCGGATCATTAATTTGATTTGTGATAAAGCATTGTTACATGCCTACGGTAGTCAACTGACCGAAATAGGCCCTAAAACGATTAATGAAGTTGCCAAAGATATTTTAGCGATTGAACAACCAGTTGTTCAAAATGTAGAACGTGTTTGGGTAATGCCTGTTCTTGCTAGTTTTGTAACACTAATGTTTGGTTATAGTGCTACAACAATGGTGTTAACGAACAACAATAAATTAGCTGTTCATGATAATAAACCAGCACTGATAGCGCCTGTTAATAACAATTCTTTTAATAATGAATTAACTAAATTATTAATTAAAGCTGATTCTCAATCACGTGCTTTTTCTGCACTAATGAATGTTTGGGGTACTAGTCATGGCGCTGGGAGCAATGGTTGTAATCAAGCGAAGACTTATGGCTTGCGTTGTTTTTCAGGTACAGGGTGGCAGTCACTGGTTGAGTATAATCACCCAGCATTAATTGGCTTACAAGATAGTGGTAATATTTACTATGCAGTTGTTATTAATACTAATGATGAAAATGCAATCCGTATTCAGTTAGGCACTTCACAAGTAAATGTGACTAAAGCATGGTTATTAGAGCGCTTTACAGGATCGTTTACTTTATTGTGGCAACCTAATTTTGATTACCAAAAAGCGTTATCTATAAGAGATCAAGGCGATGGTGTTAATCAATTAACTCAATGGTTGAATAAGCTATATGCGCCGGGACAATATGCGGGTGATTATTTTGATGAGTCATTACGTGATAACGTAAAGCGTTTTCAGCAAGAAAATCAATTAACAGTTGATGGCATTGCAGGTGAAAAAACATTGCTTAAATTACAAAGTGTCACAGGTAGCCATACGAAAAAATTACGAGGTACTCAATAATGAATCGCTCATTTAATGTGTGGTGGCTATTACCTGTTATCACCGGTGTTATAGGCGTAATTTTAGCGCTAATATTAGCCCCAGTAAAAGTAACTCAGACTATAAATGTTGATCCTGTAGAGCCAAGTTCGACCAGTGTTAACCATTTATCTGTAACTGAAATTGCTTTACCTCCTGAACCTGTTTTTGTTGAACCTGTATTAACGGCGACAATTAAAAACAATAGGGTTGTATTAAATAACGACTCTAACAACGAAATTTCAGCCGAAGCTCCAGTGCAACTGCCTGAAATAACTCGTGTTGATATTGACAATGTGGACCTTGATGAATCATCAACATTAGCGTCAAAGTTTAGCCAAGTGATGGAAGAAATGGCTAATGAAGCACAAGATTCACCACACGATGCTGATAAGTTACATACGCAAACACTAACGCAACATCCGCAATGGTATCAAGATTTAGTACCCGAATTAGATTTTAGCTCTCACATTTATGCTAGTGATAAGAACGAACGCTGGGTACGGGTAAATAATCAAGTTGTTCAAGAAGGAGAATTGATCACATCAACAATGCGTTTGATTTCGATTGAACCTCAACAAGTCATTATTGAAATGCACGAAAGGCGTTTCACACTACCAGCATTAACAAATTGGTAAATACATAATTTTTAACTATTATAATTAAGATATTTCAAGGAATATGAAACATGGACGTAAACGATAATATACCACTGGAAAGTAATGACACACCGTCAGTTGCACCAGTTGCTACACCTACCTTCCGCCAAGTACCTGTAGAGTTTACTGGTAATGCTAAGCAATTTTTTGGTATTTGGATAGTCAATGTATTACTAACAGTATTAACGTTAGGCATTTATTCAGCTTGGGCAAAAGTTAGAACAAATCAATATTTTTATGGAAACACCAAAGTAGAAGGACATGCTTTTAGTTACTTAGCTGAGCCTTTGCAGATTTTAAAAGGGCGAATTATTGCTATGGTGTTTTTTACGATTTACTCCTTAGTTTTTCAATTTTATCCATTCGTTGGTATTGGTTTATTTATTGTTATGTTATTCGCTATTCCGTGGGTATTAAATCAAAGTTTACGTTTTAATCTTCGTATGAGTAGTTACCGTAATGTACGTTTTTCCTTTCAAGGAAACTATGGTGATGCTTTTGTTTATTGGATCTTATTACCGATAGCCTCTCTATTCACACTGTATTTAATGATGCCATGGTCGCTTAAGAAAGCTGATAGTTATGTTTATAATAATATTAGTTACGGTGATAAACCATTGGAGAGTGAATTAGATACAGGTCAATATTACGAAACTGCATTATGGATATGCTTAATTGCTGTTTGCGTTATGATTGCATTTTTCGTAGTAACTCTTGTATTAGCTGGCGTTGGTATGGCGTTTAATTCTGAAGATGGTTCTAATAAAAGTGGAATATTCGCAATAATGTCTATAGGAACGACCTTGTTATATATATTGTCAATTAGTATCTTCTCAGCAATGTATCGTGGACGCATTCGTAACCATATTTTAAATAACAGCGTGTTTGATGGTTTAGCTACGTTTAAGTCTGATGTTCAAATTCCACAATACACATGGTTAATGTTCGTTAATATATTA
>CALJMY010000074.1 GCA_937981905.1 uncultured Enterobacterales bacterium | reverse complement strand
AAGTAGCTAAGGTCTCAATGAATACTAGCTTAACCTTCATCTCAATCCGAAAACTAAGATGATGTTACGCTTATCATAACTTTGAACTATCTCTAGTTCATTGTGTTGACATTATTCATTAAGAACCTCAGTACTTAATTTCAAATGCCCACACAGTTTATTTGAATTCTAATTTTTAAAGAACGTTTCAACTCTACTTTTCTCTCTATAAAAGAGTAAGGAGTTACGCTTCAAACCATCTGGCCCGTTGCGTTGGGATGCGTATAATACGTTTCCCAGTGTCAAAGTCAACACTTAATTTTAAAGTTTTTAGATAAAAGTTTAAAACGTTGTTTTCTTCTCTAAACCTTTGCTCACCTTCATTATGCGTTATCCGCTTAATGATGCTCTGCTCCGTTTCAGTGAGGCGCATTATAGACAGATCCTAATACTTGGCAAGGGCTTTTTTAAATAAACTTGAAATAACAGTTTAAGTGTTTAAATTTTAAACTCAACTCGTAATTAAAGTATTATATGTTAATTTTTTGATATTTATTTGATTTAAATATGTTACTTTTTCAACTCTAAACAGTGTTCATTAATAGATAATGACAATTACACAGTATTGTATTTGTCGATAGAATTATAAGTAAGGCATTCCACCATGAAAATTAAGCTATTTTTAATCGCTTCTATATTAACAAGCCCATTATATGCTGAAGATATATATCGTTGGACCGATAATGAAGGCATCACGCACTATAGTTATGAGAGACCGGACAATATCCCTGAAAGTAAAATAATAACAATGGATATTGAGAAACAAACTCAATTTGTTAAAAGTGGACTATCTATAGATGAACTTACTAAGAGCGCACAGGAAATAGAGTTAGATCGAATAATTAAAAAAAATTGTAAGATTGCAAAGAACAATATTAAAGTGCTCACTTCGGTAGATAATGTAAAACAGATGAATAATAAAGGGGAGTTAGACGATATTTCTTATAATGATAGAAATAAGCAGCTTAGTCTTGCAAGAAAACAAGCTGCTTTATTTTGTAATGTTGAATATGATTTAGAAAAAAATAGCTAACTTTTAGAGAAAACGAAGTCATCATTAGCATAGCTAACAGTAACAGAATCTTTAGGCCCTAACTGACCTGATAAAATCTTTTCAGCTAATGGATTTTCTAAGGCTTGAATTGCACGTTTTAATGGACGTGCACCATAAACTGGATCAAAACCAATTTCAGCTAATGCGTCTAATGCACTTTCTGCAACATCAAATGTAATATCTTGAGCTTCTAAACGATTAATCAAATGCTTTAGTTGATAATAAGCAATCTTCTTAATATTTTCTTTAGTCAGTGCATGGAATACGACATTTTCATCTAATCGATTCAAGAATTCTGGTTTAAATTGTTTTTTAACAACCTCCATTACCATTGATGTCATATCAGTTTGACTTAATAATGCACCATGCTCTTGAATAAGATCCGATCCAATATTAGACGTTAATATAATTAATGTATTTTTAAAATCAACGGTTCTACCTTGGCCATCAGTTAAGCGACCATCATCTAATACTTGTAATAGAATATTAAAAACATCTGAATGCGCTTTTTCAATCTCATCAAGTAATAAAACACTATATGGCTTTCTTCTAACAGCTTCAGTTAAATAGCCGCCCTCTTCATAGCCTACATAACCAGGAGGCGCACCGATTAATCTTGCAACAGAATGCTTCTCCATAAATTCAGACATATCGATTCGAATCATAGATTCTGTATTATTGAATAAGTAATCAGCTAAAGCCTTACAAAGTTCTGTTTTACCAACGCCCGTAGGCCCAAGAAATAAAAATGAACCAATTGGACGATCAGGATCGGATAAACCAGCACGAGAACGTCTTATCGCATTAGATACTGCCGTTACTGCTTTAGATTGACCAACCACTTTCTTTTGAAGGTGCTCTTCCATTTGAAGTAATTTTTCTTTCTCACTATCTAACATTTTACTGACAGGAATTCCTGTTGCTCTTGAAACCACTTCTGCTATTTCATCACTTGTCACTTTATGTTTAAGCAATGTCATTTCTTGCATATCGGCTTGTAGTGCAAGATCAAGTTCACGCTCTAATTCAGGAATACGTCCGTATTGTAGTTCAGACATTCGATTTAAGTCACTCGCTCTACTAGCAATATCTAAATCTTGTCTGGCTTGTTCAAGTGCTGATTTAATATTTTGTGCGCCTGATAATGATGCTTTTTCAGCACGCCAAATTTCATCAAGTTCTTTAAATTCTAATTCAAAATTATTTAAATCTAACTGTAATTTATCGAGACGTTTTTTAGAGCCTTCATCTTCTTCATTAATTAATGCTTGTTGCTCTAATTTTAATTGGATTATTTTACGTTCTAAACGATCGAGGGGCTCAGGTTTTGAATCAATTGCCATTCTGATCGCGGCAGCTGCTTCATCTATTAAATCTATTGCTTTATCCGGTAATTGACGCTCTGTAATATAACGATGAGATAATACAGCTGCAGCAACAATACCTGGGTCGGTAATTTCAACGGCGTGATGTAATTCATAACGTTCTTTTAAACCACGTAATATAGCAATAGTATCTTCAACTGTTGGTTGATCAACTTGAACCTTTTGAAAACGACGTTCTAATGCAGCATCTTTTTCAACGTATTGGCGATATTCATCTAAGGTAGTTGCACCAACACAATGTAATTCACCACGAGCTAATGCCGGTTTAAGCATATTACCTGCATCCATTGCACCTTCGGACTTACCTGCACCAACCATAGTATGTAATTCATCGATAAAAAGAATGACTTGTCCTTCTTCTTTCGCTAATTCATTTAATACTGCTTTTAAGCGTTCTTCAAATTCACCACGAAACTTAGCACCAGCAAGTAACGATCCCATATCAAGTGATAAAACTCGCTTATTTTTGATACCTTCAGGCACTTCACCATTAATAATTCGCTGTGCAAGCCCTTCAACAATTGCCGTTTTACCAACACCTGGTTCACCTATTAATACTGGATTATTTTTCGTTCGGCGTTGCAGTACTTGAATAGTTCGGCGAATTTCATCATCACGACCAATAACAGGGTCTAATTTCCCTTGTTCTGCGCGCTCAGTTAAATCGACAGTATATTTATCTAATGCTTGGCGTTGGTCTTCTGCATTTTTATCATCGACTTTTTGTCCTCCACGCATTTTGTCAATCGCGTTGGTGACTGACTGTTGCGTTAAGTCTGCTTGTTTTAAAATGACTCCTAAAGCACTTTTATCATTAAGCGCAGCAAGAATAAATAACTCGCTTGAGATATATCTATCTTTACGCTTTTGTGCCAGTTTGTCACAAACATTTAGAAGAGAGATCATACCGTTAGAAAGCTGAATATCACCATTAACACCTTCAAGTTGAGCTATGCGATCTAAAGATTGAGCGATACGACTACGAATAGTTGAAATATCACATTGGCATTCCATTAATAATGAACGTGTGCTGCCCCCTTCTTGGTTAAGAAGTGCAGAGAATATATGAATAGGTTCTATATATTGATGATCACGGCCAACAGCAATTGACTGAGCGTCTGAAATTGCTAATTGAAATTTGCTGGTAAGTCTATCTAAACGCATATAAATCCCTAGTATCAAATGTAATTCGAATGGTTACTTATTCATTGATATGGGATTTAATTTAGAAATTTCAAGCGTTGAATAAAAAACAAACAAGTAATTAATTGTATTTATTCGATCCAAATGACACTAGCCATTCTTCCTGTCTGTCCATCACGACGAAAAGAGTAAAATAACGATTCATTTTTATAAGTACAATCATTACCACCATATATATTAGTAACTCCTAACATATTGAGTTTTAATGTGGCTAATTGGTAAATATTTGCTAAATATTTTTTACCGCATGGTGTAAATGCTTTAGAAAATGAAGCATCTATATTTATAAATATATTATAAACATCATTGCCAACTTCAAAAGCTGTAGGGCCTATTGCTGGTCCAAGCCAAACTAGTAAATCATCTGCTTTATCATTAAAAACGCCGATCGATTTTTCAATAATTCCGTCAGCTAAACCTCGCCACCCTGCATGGATAGCAGCAACGGTATCACCATTTTTATTAGTGACTAATATAGGTAGGCAATCAGCTGTCATTACACAACATACAGTTTGAGTTAACTTAGTAAAACTTGCATCGGCATTAATAACGATTGGATTTTCAATTAAAGAACTAAGAGATGTTTGATTGATATTAAAAATATCGGTGCTGTGAGTTTGGTTTAACCATATTGGAGAATTAGGTAGTTGTGTAGTTAATGTCGCTCTATTTTTTTGGACATTATTGGGACAATCACCAACATGAGCCCCTAAATTATTACTGCTAAATGGCGATTTACTTACCCCACCCTCACGAGTAGTTGTGAAGGCTTTAATATTTTTAGGGGCTGGCCATTTAGCAGCAATCATTTATTTTGGCTGATTATCAAGTGTATCTTGGCGTAATAATGCAGCCATTTTTACCATATCGTCTGGAACAGGAGCCTGCCAACGCATTTCTTCACCAGTAATAGGATGAACTAATTGTAGTTTTATAGCATGTAATGCTTGGCGCTTGAAATCTTGCATAGCTCCAATTAGCTCAGGGCTAGAGTGACGAACAGGTTTAGGACGGCCACCATAAACCGGGTCTCCTAATAATGCATGACGCATAAATGACATGTGAACACGAATTTGATGCGTACGACCAGTTTCAAGACGTAAACGTAACCTTGTATGTGCTCTAAATTTTTCAGCAATACGGTAACGCGTTATCGCTTCTTTACCTTCAGGATCAACAGCCATGTGTGTACGTCGGGTTGGATGTCGCGCGATAGGTGCTTCAATTTTGCCACCAGCTGTCATTTGTCCAATAGCAATCGCTTCATACTCACGGGTAATATCACGCTTTTGCATCATTTTAACGAGTTTAGTTTGAGCTGGGATTGTTTTAGCCACAACCATTAAACCCGAAGTATCTTTATCTAGTCGATGAACAATACCAGCACGAGGTACATTATCAATTTCCGGATGATGATGTAATAACGCATTTAATATAGTTCCACTGCCATTACCGGCACCAGGATGAACAACTAAACCAGCAGGTTTATTGATCACCAAAATGTGTTCATCTTCAAAAACAATATTTAGTGGAATATCTTCAGCTTTATGACGTTCTTCAAGTTCAATGAACGCATTAACCTCAATAATTTCTTCCCCTAACACTTTAATACGTGCTTTAGTGACAATTTCACCATCTACTTTTACATAGCCAGCCATAATCCATTCTTTTAATCGACTACGAGAATAATCAGTAAATAGTTCTGCGATAGTTTGATCTAAACGCTGGTCACACTGTTCTAGAGCCACTCTGCCCGACAAATTAATAGCTTGATTCATTTATATTTCTACATTAAGGGAACTTAAGGGTATTGATTTTATCAAAATAACCCACGATTAGTCCTATTGTAGCTTTTATTTTGCCTCAGCTTAATAGATACTTGTCGAATATGTGAGGATAATGAAAAATAATGATGAATAAAAAACGATCACTAACAACAATTTCTTTAATATTGGCCCTTGGTTTAGCAGGATGTTCAAGTAATCCTGAAAAATCAGATATAAAAATAACAGCACCAGAGTTAATGTATCAGCAAGCTCAATATGCATTAGATTTAGGTAACGCATCAAAAGCTATTCAAATATTAGAAGCTTTAGAGTCTCGCTTCCCTTTTGG
>CALJMY010000073.1 GCA_937981905.1 uncultured Enterobacterales bacterium | reverse complement strand
TTGTTTAATGTGCCTGTTATGCGCGTCATTAAACGTGATATGGCAAGTGCTCCATTTGCGTTATGGAAAAATGGTCTTGTGTTTGGCGGTGCTATTTTCTTGTTATTACTAACCTATTCTCAAGATCTAAAGTTATCGTTAATAACCCTAAGCATTGCAGCTGTTATTGCACTTATACTTAGTGCGTTAGCGTGGATAATTATTCGCATGGCTCGCGGTAAAAAGTTTAGTGCAGCAAGTCCGTTTAAGTTGGCTATGGCATCGCTTTACCAACGAGCAAACCAAGCCAGCATGCAAATAGCCAGTATTGCTACTGCCATTATGTTGATGCTAATTGTGTTGTTACTACGCAATGAATTAATTGATGAATGGCAAAGCCAAATTCCACAAGGTACCGCTAATCACTTTTTAGGGAATGTAACGCCAGATCAAGTTGAACCTATTGCTCAATTAATGAAAAAACATAACGTAGAGACCAGTGATTTATATCCGATGATCCGCGCCCGTGTTTCAAAGATTAATGATGATGAAATTGGTAATTACGATAGCGAAGAAAACGCAGGTAAAGACCAAAAACGTTCAGGCCGCAAAGGTTTTGGACGTGAATTAAACATCACATGGCGCGATGCACCGCCTGTTGAAAATGTTATTGATGAAGGTAAATGGTGGAGTGAAACAGACACAGACATCCAAGTGTCTGTAGCCAATAACATTGCTGACAGACTTGATATTAGCATTGGCGATACCCTTACTATATTGATTGGCGCTGAAGCAGTTACAGCAACAGTAACAAGTACGCGTGATGTACATTGGCAGTCTATGCGCCCTAATTTTATTTTAATCTTTAACCGACCTGCTTTAGGTGATATTCCATCAACCTATATCTCGTCTTTTTATGTTGATAAAGACCAACATCCAGTACTTAAAGAGCTGTTAACAACCTATTCAACCGTGTCGTTAATTAAGGTAGATAGGCTAATTAAGCAGTTGCGTGAGATTATCGACCAAGTATCACTTGCGCTGTCCTACATTATGTTTTTGGTGGTATGTGCGGCTATCTTGGTATTGTTAGTACAAATTCAAGCAAGTTACCAACAACGCCATCAAGACTTAGTGATATTACGAACCTTAGGCGCGAGTAAAAAATTGTTACAACGCTCTATCGCTATTGAGTTTTTAATCTCAGGAGCACTGGCTGGTTTCATTGCCGCGTTGACGACTGAATTTGCTTTGTGGTTAATACAAACGTTTGTGATTGAAATGCCATGGAAACCACACCCTAGCTTATGGTTATTAGCGACAGTGGTTGGCAGTATCTTTGTAGCTGTTATTGGTATTCGTGCCTGTAAACCGCTAACTAAATTATCGCCCAATGAGTTGATTAGAAATTTGTCTTAATTAATTAGATTATCTATATCTCATTTATTACGTTAACTGAAAGAGAAGACATACTTTTGTCTTCTCTTTAATTTTCAATATTTAGCTTTCTAAATTGATCAATTCAAACGCTTTATTCATAAACGTCTTACCATTAACAATAATCGATACCTGATGCGCGCCAAAATGAAAAACACGAGTTGTAATCACTTTAAATGATTGCTGACGGTTAATCGTTAACGTTTGGTTTGCTGCAAGTTCTCGTTCACTAATTTTAAATACCTTAGGAGCCAAAGTGCCATTCTTTTTTAAGTAATGAATCGCGTATTCAATGCGAACAGTTCTGCTATCTTCACTATTATTGGTTAACTCAAATTCAAACGCTAACGCACCGCCGACATTAACTTTGTCACTAGCGAGCTTTAGTTTTTCCACAGCAAGGTTATTACTTGATAAACCATAAAGCGCCAATACGTCTTCATGGCCTTGTTTGAGTAATGTGCGGCACGCATGTTTAATGAGTTTGTCGGTAACTGTTGTTTTACCTATATTAGCCGTAGCAAATTGTACAACAAAGTCTGGATTATCTTTGGCAATGTCATTTAAGTTATTGGCAATACTGCGTCTAACCACTTCATCAATATCATTTTTTAATGTATCTAAAATAGGTAATAATGGTTCAGGATTATTTTTAAACGCAGGAAGCGCCATAGCCCATGGTAATCTAGGACGACTGCCCTCACTTGCTAAACGTCGTACACTGGCATGTGAATGCGTTGTCCAGTCAATCATTTGTTTGAGCATAGCTTCAGAGTAACGAATTAAAAACGGGCGTACTGCAAATTCGCAACTGGTGAATTGTGTGATACGTTCAAAGGCGACTATAGCGCTATTAAAGTCATTAATTCCATATTGCTCAATGTAATGAGGAATAAACATATACTCCACGCTTTTCTCTTTTATTCCTTGTGCTTCAAGTGCATTAATAATATCAATAATTTGAATAACTGCCTTACTAAAATCACTCTTTAAAAAGTGATGTAGTACAGCGCTTGTGTGTGCCATTCTTTCTTTTAATTCCATGGTCTTAAAGAAATCGGTAAAGATTAATTGATTAAATTGATCGCCTGAAAAATCAGGAATAACGTCGCTAACGACACTTGCAAACTCGCTATAAAAGGTTGGATTGTAAACATCTTTAAATAAATTACTCATTAGTTCGTGATTCCTTATTGTTATTCTTTGTTCTCGTTTGTTATCAATTATTAATCATAAAAAAAGCCTATCTGATTTTCATCACATAGGCTTTAAATTTCAATAGGTTTTATTATTTCAATGTTAATTACTTATTTTAGTATAAGCTCATTAACACGGTTATCAAATAACAAGCTACCTTTCACTTCATCCGATTGATAATTAACACGATTTTTCTGATTAGGGAAGTAATCTGTTAACAATTGATGAAAGATAGTCAGGTCTTTGATGTTCGTAACACCTAACACTTCTTGATAAATAAAGGTTTCATTAATACCGGGATCAATACCAACCAAAACCAACGGCAATGCTTCACCATTAGGTTTTCTGAGAGTGAATCCCGATTCTACGTAATTTTGTACCATTTTAAGATATTCTTTGCTATCCGTTTCAACACGCTTTCGATTCAAATCAGTAATCATGTTTTGAACATCATGGCTGGTGAAACGGTGAACAACTTCAATGCTATTTGTATTCTTATTTATCGAGATTTCGCTAGAACCTACAAAAAAAGTGTGAGCGATGACTTGTGATGTAAAAAGCCATGCTCCCATTGTTAATAATATGAAATATTTAATCATGAAATTAAGCCGCTTTCTTCACTTTTTTGTCGTTATTATCTTTTTCTTCGTCTTCATCTGTTTTCAATTTTTTATTGAACTCTTTCATCATATCAACAGATTTCTTACGTTTATAAAGTTCTAAACGAGATTCAACAACACGTTGTGGCCAGTAATTATTGTTCACATCAACATCAGCAGTTTCCCAGTAAGGATCAAGTACGATCTCTTTGATCACTTTATCAGTCACTAACAATTTAGAGATGTTTTCAGTATTCTTACGCCAAATTTGCGCAGAACTACGGATAATATCTTCACTGCCATCAGTATATTTCACGTTTAAAATAATTGGCATAACCAAGCCACCTTTATTACTAAAATCGATAACATAAAGTTTTTTACCGTTTTCAAGTAACTCGACTTGCCAGTCTTCTAATTTCTTTATTGCTTTGGTGTATTTGTTACGATCACCGTTAGTTACCGTGAATTTGTCGTACTCGTTATAGAAATCTAACAGCTCAGGTTTAACATCTGTGCGTCGCTCCATGCCTTTGTTACGCATTTTGCTGATGTCCATTGGTTCCTTGTTGTATTGCTCGCGATCCCATACATTTTCAGTTTCAGGATCTTGATTACCAACATGAAGCTTAGTTACTTTATCTAACGAGATATCAACATGATCTGTTGTGTAGAACCAACCACGAATAAACCAATCTAAATCAACTGCCGAAGCATCTTCCATCGTGCGGAAAAAATCTGATGGTGTAGGACGTTTAAACTTCCAACGACGCGAATATTCTTTAAACGCAAAGTCAAATAACTCACGACCCATAACTGTTTCACGAAGAATATTTAATGCCGTTGCTGGCTTGCCATAAGCATTGTTACCAAACTGCAAAATAGATTCACTGTTTGTCATAATAGGTACTTGGTGCGTACTTTTCATGTAGCTAGTAATGTTACGTGCAGGTCCACGACGTGATGGATAATTTTCTTCCCATGCTTGGGCAGCAAGATATTCAAGGAAAGAGTTTAAACCTTCATCCATCCAAGTCCATTGACGCTCATCAGAGTTAACAATCATTGGGAAATAGTTATGACCCACTTCATGAATGATAACGCCAATTAAGCCGTATTTAGTACGTTGAGAATACGTTAGTTCACCTGTTTTTTTGTCTTTAGTCGGGCGCGGACCATTGAACGTAATCATTGGATATTCCATGCCGCCAACAGGACCATTGATAGAAATAGACACTGGGTATGGATATTCTAAGCTGTATTTATTGTAATGTTCGATCGTGTGAACGATTGCTTCAGTAGAATAACGTTCCCATAATGGGTTACCTTCTTTCGGGTAGTAAGACATCGCCATGGTGTCTGTTGCACCTTTCTTATAACCTTGTGCATCC
>CALJMY010000072.1 GCA_937981905.1 uncultured Enterobacterales bacterium | reverse complement strand
CACACGAACTGGTGCTTGTACTTCTGAAATCATCGCAGGTGAGTTGGAAGCAGGTGATGCACGTGTTATCTCTGGTTCTGTGCTTGGTGGTTTCCGTGCAGCAGGTTGGAGCGAATATCTTGGTCGTTACACACTTCAAGTGTCTGTGATTGCTGAAGGTGAAGAACGTAAATTACTACATTGGGTTAACCCAACGTTGAACCAGTTCTCTGTGATGAATGTATTTTTTAACGCATTCTCTAGAGCAAAAGGTCAACTATTCCCAATGAGTAGTTCGCAAAATGGTTCTCCTC
Source organism: uncultured Enterobacterales bacterium (assembly GCA_937981905.1). Taxonomy (GTDB): domain Bacteria; phylum Pseudomonadota; class Gammaproteobacteria; order Enterobacterales; family Psychrobiaceae; genus Psychrobium. Next base: position 35,190 of record CALJMY010000072.1, on the reverse strand, counting down.
GCGCAATGGTTCCAATAGGAAACTTCGAAGAAGTCATGCCTCTGGATGTTTTACCGACACAGTTGTTACGTGCCTTATTAGTGCGTGATACAGAAGTTGCAAAGAGCTTAGGTTGCTTTGAGTTAGATGAAGATGATCTAGCGTTATGTACCTTTGTTTGCCATGGTAAATATGAATACGGTCCAGCACTACGTGCTTGCCTAGAAATGATCGAGAGGGATGGATAATGAGTTCTTCAAGTCCTAGTCGTTTACGTCGACTACTTGACGGTGCGGAGCCTCATTTTACCCAAGGTGGTAAACTCGAGCGTTTCTACGTACTGTTCGAAATGGTGGATACGCTGTTCTACAGCCCACCAAACAAAACTATTGGCGGTCCACACGTCCGTGATGCCTTAGATCTTAAGCGCGTTATGGGTATGGTTTGGATGTGTACCTTCCCAATGATGTTCATGGCTTGTTTCAATACAGGTTATCAAGCGAATGAAGCAATGCAGACGCTTGGTCTAACTAGTACTGAAGGCATGCGTGGCTTCTTCATGAATGGTATTGGTTACGATCCAAGTAGCTTCTTTGCCAATTTCTTCCATGGTATGACTTACTTCATTCCAATCTACCTAACGACATTTATCGTTGGTGCGGTTGCGGAAGTTGTATTCTCATTAGTACGTGGTCATGAAGTTAACGAAGGCTTCTTCGTAACATCTATCCTTTACTCTTTGACTCTACCACCAGACATTCCATTATGGATGGTTGCTGTAGGTATCGTATTCGGTATCGTTATCGGTAAAGAAGTATTCGGTGGTACAGGTAAAAACTTCCTAAACCCTGCGCTTGTTGGACGTGCATTCCTATACTTCGCATACCCTGCGTCGATGTCAGGTGATGCGGTTTGGACAGCAGTTGACGGTTATACAGGTGCAACAGCACTTGGTATCGCAGCAGCAGAAGGTATGGCAGCAGTTGAAGCGCAGTTCACTTGGTGGGAAGCGTTTGTTGGAATGGTACCGGGTTCAATCGGTGAAACTTCAACGCTAGCTATCATGATTGGTGGCGGTATCTTGCTTGCAACTAAGATTGCTTCATGGCGCATCGTGCTAGGTTGCTTCTTCGGTATGATGGCGACGGCAACGTTGTTCAATCTAATCGGTAGTGACACAAACCCAATGTTCGGTATGAACTGGTGGTGGCATTTAGTTGTTGGTGGATTTGCATTCGGTATGTTCTTCATGGCAACTGACCCTGTGTCAGCGTCAATGACGAATACTGGTCGCTTCTACTACGGTTGCTTGATTGGTTTCATGACAGTGTTAATTCGTGTCATTAACCCAGCATTCCCAGAAGGTATCATGCTTGCAATTTTATTCTCGAATATCTTTGCGCCAATGATCGACTACTGTGTGGTGAAAGCCAATGTTGCTCGTCGTGAGAAGCGTCTTGAAGGAGAGAAAGCATGATTAAAGATATGCTAGCGCTGCCTAATGACAGCACGAAAAAGACAATCTTTATTGCTCTTGCTACCTGCTTAGTGTGTTCGGTTTTAGTATCTGTTGCGGCAGTTGCACTAAAGCCTATGCAAGAAGCAAACAAGGCATATGATAAAAAACGTAACATTCTACAAATCGCAGGTTTGATGGAGGAAGGCAAGTCAGTTGATGAGCTTTTCCAGCAGATTGAGCCTCGCGTAGTAAATGTTGATACGGGTGAATATGTTGCAGATGTTGATGCGACGACTTACGACCAACGCAAAGCGTCAAACGATCCTGCACAAAACGTGTTGATTGATAAAGCTGATGATGTTGCTGGTATCAAACGTCGTGCTAAGTATGCTTCGGTTTACTTAGTTAAAGACGGTGATGCGGTTAAGTCTTACATCTTACCAATCAAAGGCTACGGTCTTTGGTCTACACTTTATGGATTTATCGCGCTTGAAGCAGACGCTAAGACAGTTGTTGGTCTTGGTTACTACGAGCATGCTGAAACACCTGGTTTAGGTGGTGAAGTTGATAATCCTGGCTGGAAAGCTAAGTGGGTTGGTAAGCAAGTCTATGGTCCTAACAATGAAGTCTTAATTGATGTTGTTAAAGGTGCTGTTGATCCTGCTAGTAAAACTGCAATGTATGAAGTAGACGGCCTATCTGGCGCAACGCTAACAAGTGTTGGTGTTGAAAACATGCTGCATTATTGGTTAGGTGAGCAAGGCTTTACTCCTTATTTGGAAAAAGTACGTGCAACGGGAGGTGAGTCATGAAAATGAGCCCTGAAGCAAAACATAATCTATTAGACCCGCTGATTGGTAATAACCCAATCACGCTACAGATACTAGGTATCTGTTCAGCACTTGCGGTAACGACATCGCTCAAGACAGCTTTGTTGATGTCTATGGCGCTTACATTAGTAACTGCGTTTTCTGGCGCATCTATTAGTGCGATTCGTAATCACATTCCTGGAAGTATTCGTATCATCGTTCAGATGACGATCATTGCTTCTTTGGTAATCGTGGTAGATCAGTTGTTGAAAGCCTTTGCATACGACACTGCTAAGCAGTTGTCAGTATTCGTTGGTTTGATTATTACAAACTGTATCGTAATGGGTCGTGCTGAAGCATATGCCATGAAGAACCCGGTCGGACTTAGTTTCTTAGATGGTATTGGAAACGGTTTAGGTTACAGCTTAGTTCTAATCGTTGTTGCTTTCTTCCGTGAGTTGTTTGGTGCTGGTGCGCTTTTAGGCTACCAAATCCTACCGCTAACTACCGAAGGTGGTTGGTACCAATCTAACGGCATGTTGCTACTACCTCCAAGTGCGTTCTTTATCATCGGTTTGATGATTTGGGCTATACGTGCATGGAAGCCTGAGCAAAATGAAGCGCCTGACTTTGTGATTCATGAATCTCATAGTCACAGCACAGGAGAAGCTCACTAATGGAAGCTTATTTAAGTTTATTTGTTAAAGCGGTTTTCGTAGAAAACTTAGCTTTGTCGTTCTTCCTTGGTATGTGTACCTTTTTGGCACTATCAAAGAAGATCGAAACAGCAATTGGTTTGGGCATCGCAGTAGCGGTAGTTCAGGCTATTACAGTTCCAGTTAACAACTTGATCCTTAACTTCCTGTTGAAAGACGGCTCGTTAATGGCAGGTGTTGATCTTACGTTCTTGGGTCTAATCAGTTACATCGGTGTTATCGCAGCGATGGTTCAGATTCTTGAAATGGTGTTGGATAAGTTCATGCCGTCGCTATACAACGCGCTAGGTGTGTTCTTGCCTTTGATCACAGTTAACTGCGCGATCTTGGGTGGTTCATTGTTCATGGTTGAACGTGACTACACATTTGGTGAGAGTGCGGTATACGGTATTTCTAGTGGACTAGGTTGGGCGTTAGCAGTTGTTGCGCTTGCCGGTGTACGTGAAAAGCTTAAGTACAGCGACGTACCAAAAGGTCTGCAAGGTCTTGGTATTACATTTATTACGGTTGGTTTGATGTCTATGGGTTTCATGGCATTTTCCGGCGTACAACTATAAAGGTTAACAATCATGGCACTAGAAATAGTATTGGGTATTGTATTGTTTACCCTAATCGTAATAACGCTGGTTTACGTTATTCTGTTTGCTCGCTCTAAGCTTGTTCCAAGTGGTGATGTGACGCTGACAATCAATAACGAAAAAGAGATCAAAGTTCCTGTTGGAGGCAAGCTTCTAAGCACGCTTTCTGAGAACGGTCTGTTTGTAGCATCAGCTTGTGGTGGTGGTGGAACGTGCGCGCAGTGTCGCGTACAGATTCATGATGGTGGTGGTTCGCTACTTCCTGTTGAAGAAGCACACATCAATCGTAAGCAAGCTGCTTGTGGTGATCGCCTAGCTTGTCAGGTAACTGTTAAGCAAGACATGAACCTTGAAGTTCCTGAAGAAGTATTCGGTATTAAAAAGTGGAACTGTAAAGTTCGCTCTAACCATAACGTTGCTACTTTCATCAAAGAACTTGTTATTGAGTTACCTGCGGGTGAGAACGTTGACTTCCGTGCGGGTGGTTACATTCAGATCGAATGTCCTCCACATGAGTTGTCATACAGTACGTTTGATATCGAAGAAGAGTATCGTGGCGACTGGGATCGCTTTAAAGTTTGGGACAATGTGTCAAACGTTAAAGAAGAAACTGTTCGTGCATACTCGATGGCTAACTACCCAGAAGAGAAAGGCATTATCATGCTGAACGTGCGAATCGCTTCGCCACCTCCTGGTAGTTCTGACATCCCTGCGGGTATCATGTCTTCATACATCTTTGACCTGAAGCCAGGTGATGATGTAACGATCTCTGGTCCGTTTGGTGAGTTCTTCGCTAAAGAGACTGATAACGAGATGGTGTTTGTTGGTGGTGGTGCTGGTATGGCTCCGTTACGTTCACATATCTTTGATCAACTTAAGCGTCTTAACTCTAAGCGTAAGATTACTTTCTGGTATGGTTCTCGTTCGTCACGTGAAATGTTCTACCAAGAAGATTTCGACGGTCTAGCGGCTACGAATGAAAACTTCACATGGAATGTTGCGTTATCAGATCCTCAACCGGAAGATAACTGGACTGGCATGACTGGTTTCATACACAATGTGCTGTATGAAGAATACCTTAAAGACCATGAAGCCCCAGAAGATTGTGAATACTACATGTGTGGTCCACCAATGATGAATGCAGCCGTAATTGGTATGCTGAAAGATTTAGGTGTTGAAGATGAAAATATCTTGCTTGATGATTTTGGTGGCTAAGCCTTCATGAGCATTAAACAAGTAAAATGGCTGGCGCTTATTGCGCTGGCCATTTTTTTATCAGGTTGTTTTGATAAAAATAAATCATTAACAAAGATCAGTTTAAGCGGACGTACAATGGGTGTAGCCTATAACGTTACTTATGTTGATGTTTTGAAGAACAGTGATGAAAATGCTAAAGTTAGAAAAACGGCTATTGATGAGCTACTTGTAAAAGTTAACAAACAAATGTCAACTTACGATAAATCATCAGAGCTATCATTGTTTAATCAATCTAGAACTTTATTACCATTTCCAGTGTCACAAGATACAGCTAAGGTTGTTAATGAATCTATACGTTTAGCTGAGTTAACTGAGGGTAAATTAGATGTAACTATCGGTCCTCTAGTAAACCTATGGGGCTTTGGGCCTTTAATGAGGCCTGATAAACTACCTAATGCTCAAGAGTTAAATAAAGCATTAGGTTTAGTCGGTATTGATAATTTAGCTGTAGAAGGTAATACCCTTATTAAATCAATTCCTGAATTGTATGTAGATTTATCTACTACAGCAAAAGGTTTTGGCGTAGATAAAGTTGCTCAGTATCTAGATAGCCAAGGTATTAGTGATTATTTAGTTGAAATAGGTGGTGAAGTTCGTGTTCAAGGAAAAGCATCTCCTGTACGTGATTGGATTATTGCGATTGAGAAACCAGTATCTAACCATAGAGCTATCCAACAACTTATTTCACCATTAAATAATGGATTGGCTACAGCAGGGGACTACAGACAATATTTTGAAGAAAATGGTAAACGTTTTTCTCATATTATTGATCCTGATAACGGAATGCCAATTAATCACAAGTTAGTATCGGTGACGGTAATCCATCCCTCTTGTATGACAGCGGATGGGTTATCAACAGCAATAATGTTGATGGGGCCTGATAAAGGCTTAGCGTTTGCAAAAACTAATGGAATAGCTGCTTATTTGGTAACAAAAACAGAAACAGGTTTTGATACGGTTTACACAACGCAATTTGAACCTTATCTTGCTCAAAAGGTAAACTAGGAAATTATTATGATTATATTTTTATATACATTTGCTGCATTTCTAATTGTCATTGTTGCAATGGCAATTGGTTATATTATCCAAAAGAAAACAATTGCAGGAAGCTGTGGTGGTTTAGGTGCTATTGGCATGGATAAAGCCTGCGATTGCGATGATCCTTGTGATGAACGCAAAAATAAGATGGCAGCAGACCAAATTAAAATTAGCTTTATTGAATAATATTCATAAAGTAAAAAACCGCCTATAAGGCGGTTTTTTTATATCAATCATATGACTTGTTATTGATGGTATTCTTTAGCTGCAATAAGTGTGTTTTCAATTAAATTAGCAACAGTCATTGGACCAACACCGCCAGGTACAGGAGTAATAAATCCAGCGTGTTCTTTAGCAACATCAAATTCTACGTCACCCACTAAGCGACCATCTTCTAATCGATTAATACCAACATCAATAACAATTGCACCAGGCTTTATCCAATGTCCAGGAATGAAACCGGGTTTCCCCACTGCAACTACTAGTAAATCAGCACCACGTACTTTAGCTTCTAAGTCTTTAGTGAATCTATGACATGTAGTTGTAGTGCAACCAGCTAATAATAACTCTAACGTCATTGGGCGGCCAACGATATTTGAGGCACCAACTATGGTCGCGTCTAAGCCATTAGTTTTTACACCTGTAGACTCAATAAGAGTCATTATACCTTTAGGTGTACAAGGCCTTAAAGCGGGGTTGCGTTGCGCTAAACGGCCAATGTTATAAGGGTGAAAACCATCAACATCTTTATCGGGAATAATTTTCTCTAAAACTAATTCTGAATTGATGTGAGCTGGAAGTGGCAATTGAACTAATATTCCGTCGATTTCATCATCATTATTTAATGTTTCAATCAAATCAAGAAGTGCCTGCTCTTGAGTGGTACTAGGTAAATCGTAAGAGCGAGAAATAAATCCAACTTGGTCACAAGCTTTACGTTTATGCGATACATAAACCTGTGATGCTGGATCTAAACCAACAAGAATAACAGCTAGTCCTGGTAGGCGTTGTCCTTCTTCTTTCATTCGTGCAACTTCAATTGCAACATCATTTCTTACTTTTTGTGAAACGGCTTTGCCATCTATTATACAAGCACTCATTGTTGGTTTGTTACTCCTAAAATTTGAAGATGTATATTATGCCACACCATAGAAAACGTGACCACGGTCAATAAAAGTTATTTGAAATAAATTATAAGTAAAAATGTATTAAATTAAATTTTGGTCGCTTAATGTACGAACAGTTTTTTTTTGATAAAAAGATTTGACCACGGCTAATAACCTCTGTACTATCTCGCTCCGTTGTCAGGGAGAAATTCTTAACAATTTAAAAATAAGTTCGGTGATTAGCGCAGCTTGGTAGCGCACCTGGTTTGGGACCAGGGGGTCAGAGGTTCGAATCCTCTATCACCGACCACTTTTTTAAAGAGCGTTAGAGCGCCCGTAGCTCATCTGGATAGAGCAACGGCCTTCTAAGCCGTGGGTAGCAGGTTCGAGTCCTGCCGGGTGCGCCATCTTTATTAAAGGTCTTTTGTGGTGATTATAGCTCAGTTGGTAGAGCCCCGGATTGTGATTCCGGTTGTCGTGGGTTCGAGCCCCATTAGTCACCCCATTTATTTTAACTAGATAATTAGTTTATTATAAATAAAAGATTGTATGAAAGTTAAATATGTTCGGTGATTAGCGCAGCTTGGTAGCGCACCTGGTTTGGGACCAGGGGGTCAGAGGTTCGAATCCTCTATCACCGACCACTTCAGATAAAAACTTCAGATAAAAACTTCAGATAAAAACTTCAGATAAAAACTTCAGATAAAAACTTCAGATAAAAACTTTATTTACTTTAAAACTATATGTGTAATTCGATTATATTATTCAAAGACTTGATTGTGTCGACTTAACTAGTAAATAAATATAGTAATTAGTTTATCCCCTTTGAAATTAGGTACAGTTAGGCATTATGGGGGAGTATGTTAAATAACTATTTCTACCTCAGGGAATCTAAAGGGGTGTTATATAGACGTGCGTTAACTATTAGTTTAATGGTATTTTATTTTTAATAAACAATAGCAAAATCAATAGGTATATTGAAATACTGTTATTAACAATGCTAATGATATATATGAAAGTTATTGGTAACTTCGTCCATGAAATTACACTTATCAAGTAATTCTAGATGCCTAAAGAATCTAATAAATCATCATTATCTTCTGGTACTTCTGCCGCTTTTTCTTGTTTTTTAGGTGCTACAGCAGCTGTTTTTGCTTTAGTTGCTTGATGTTGCTCTATTAGTTCATCTGGATCATGGCTTTCTGTGTTTTCAAATTCTTTTAATTGAAGGAACTGCGTATCGTCTATTGATAATTCTAAATAAAATACATTACCTGATGCTGTTTTAAAAGAAACGCGACGAGATACCGGCTCATCAAGGTTTGCTTCAATTGAAATAACTAACTGTTTATTGATAGTTAACATTTTAGGCTGACTTTGCGTAATTGAGGTTTGTAATTCTTGACTAATTGTTGAGATGAATTTTCCTAAAATTTGATTCATCAGTTCACCCATCACATTACTCACTTCGTCTGCTATGTGATTTGTTGCTAATTCACTTTCTGGTAACCCCATATTCAATAAGTAACCACGGTAAATTTCCATAGCTGCTTCAGCAGTAAAGTTAATTATTACTAATCCAGAGAATCCACCATCAAAAATAACAAAACAGCCGATGTCTGGCTTTAAGCTTGTCTTATTGATTTTTTGCACCATAGCAGCATGATGGATTTGGCTATGAGATGCTTTTGTAAGAACACTAGAAACTGAATTACATAATTTTAGTAGGATGTCATCTGTCGTGACATTTTTCTTATTGGCGACCATTATTTTTTCCAAGGCTAGTTACGAATCTATTAAAAATAGTATGCACTAACTAGGGTAATAAACAAAGTAGTAATAAAATTAGGGCCATGTCAAATTTACATTAAAAAGGTTTAGTTAGAGCTTGTTTTTAAGAATTTAGTCCTTATATAAATACGTAATAATTTGATTATTAAATGCTTATTATTAGGGCTCGACTATCTCATAAACCATCGTTATAATGTCGCGTCCGAAATCCATAGTCATGCTGATATTATTTAACTTATAAATAATAATTCACAGCATAAATAAATCATTTAACACGTTATTACGTAGTTAAAGAATAAGCCCTTAGGGCCATTTGATATTTTGAGGTATGCAATGCAAGTTTCACTTGAAACGACTCAAGGCCTAGAGCGCCGCCTAACTATTACTGTTGAAGCAGCAGCTGTAGACACAGAAGTTAAAAATCGTTTACGCCAAGTTTCTAAAACACAACGTATCGACGGTTTCCGTCCAGGTAAAGTACCTGTAACTGTAATTCAAAAGCGTTACGGTAGTGCAATCCGTCAAGAAGTTGCTGGTGAATTAATGCAACGTCATTATTTTGAAGCTGTTGTTGCTGAAAAAGTAAATCCAGCTGGCATGCCTCAATTATCAGTTACTAAAAATGTTGAAGGTAGTGATTTAGAATTTACTGCAACGTTTGAAGTTTATCCTGAAGTTGAATCTGTAAGCTTAGATTCAATTAAAATCGAAAAGCCAGTTGTTGAAGTAACTGATAAAGATTTAGAAGAAATGCTTGTTACTCTACAAAAGCAACACGCTACTTTCAAAGAAGTTAAACGTAAATCTAAAAAATCTGATCGCGTAACAATCGATTTCACTGGTTCTATCGATGGTGAAGAATTCGAAGGCGGAAAAGCTGAAGATTTCGTATTATCACTTTCTGAAGAACGCATGATTCCTGGTTTTGAAAAACAAATCATTGGTCAAAAAGCTGGTGAACAGTTTGATATCGAAGTTTCTTTCCCAGAAGATTACCATGCTGAGAACCTTAAAGGTAAAGCAGCTGTATTTGCAATCGACCTGAAAAAAGTTGAAGACCAAGTACTTCCTGAACTAACAGATGAATTCTCTGAAAAGTTTGGTGTTACTGAAGGCGGAATTGAAACGTTAAAAGCTGATGTTCGTAAGAATATGGAACGTGAATTAAACCAAAATGTTAAAAATAACATTAAGCAACAAGTAATTGATGGTTTAGTTGATACTAATGAACTAGAAATTCCTGCTGCTTTAGCTAAAGGCGAAATTGAAGTTCTACGTGAACAAGCAATGCAACGCTTTGGTGGTCAAGTTGATCCAGCAAATATGCCACAACTACCTGATGATTTGTTTGAAGAACAAGCAAAACGTCGCGTTAAAGTTGGTTTGTTATTAGGTGAAGTGATTAAATCTAATAAATTAGAAGCTGATGATGCTCGTGTTAAAGAAATGATTGAAACAATGGCTTCTGCTTACGAAGACCCAAGCGAAGTTGTTGAACATTACTTAAATGACGAAAAACTAAGCAAGCAAATGAAAGATCTAGCTTTAGAAGATCAAGCAATTGATTTCATCTTAGAGCAAGCTCAAGTTACAGATGTTGCTAAAAAATTCAATGATATGATTCAGCAACAAACTGCTTAATTAAATCTTGTTTTTAAAACCCGCGTAAGTGTTCTTACGCGGGTTTTTTTTTATATAAATTTTATTATTGATTCCTTTCTACTGTTTTTAATTACTATTCACATGTTGGTAATTAGATCAATTATGGCAAAAATATTCATTTATTGTAGGTAGTCGCTATATTCATATATCAAATGGTTTGTATTAATGTTTCTACGTATATTTAAATGGGCAAGTTTTTAAAAAATTGGTATGAAAAACATTCAATTAATAAGTAATATCCAATGTAATTAATTTAGGTGTTAATTTTACGAGATAACATTTGTTTTTAGGTTAATGAATGGTTATCTTATACCGTAATTAGCTGTTTATTCGGTTAGACATTTTAATATTGAATTGTTATTCGCACTGGCGAGAAGCTTATCAATACATCGATTTAGAAGGGATATAAAACCATGCAACATAATTCAAATTTATCACCAATGGATGTTCTAGTTCCAATGGTTGTAGAGCAAACGCCAAAGGGTGAGCGCTCGTTCGATATATATTCAAGATTATTAAAAGAACGTGTTATTTTCTTGGTAGGTCAAGTTGAAGATAATATGGCTAATTTGATTGTCGCTCAGTTATTATTTTTAGAAGCTGAAAACCCAGATAAAGAAATTTTCTTATATATCAATTCTCCAGGTGGTTCGGTAACTGCTGGTATGTCTATTTACGATACAATGCAATTTATAAAGCCTAAAGTGAGCACTGTTTGTATTGGTCAAGCTGCAAGTATGGGTGCATTTTTATTAGCTGGCGGTGAAAAAGGGATGCGTCATTGTTTACCTAATTCACGAGTAATGATTCATCAACCACTAGGTGGTTTCCAAGGTCAAGCATCTGATATACAAATACACGCTAAAGAAATTTTAGGCATCAAAAACAAACTTAACACGTTACTTTCTGAGCATTCTGGTCAACCTTTAGAAGTTGTTGAGCAAGATACAGATCGTGATAATTTTATGAGTAGCCAACAGGCTCTTGATTACGGGTTAATTGACTCTATATTAACTAAACGATAATTAAAAATATTCAGTGAATGATACTAATTTTAAGTAGTGTTATTCGTAGTTTATACGTTGAAATGTTAAGCTTGCGATAATTCAAGTTTGAAAATCCAGTGGGGATTATAAATGACAGACATCATTAGTGGTGATGATGATAGCAAAGAATTGCTATATTGCTCTTTTTGCGGCAAAAGCCAGCATGAAGTAAAAAAATTAATTGCCGGTCCTTCAGTATATATTTGTGATGAATGTGTAGATTTGTGCACAGATATAATTATTGAAGAAGTGAAAGATAAAGTTGAGTCAGATGAGCCTGAAAGCTTACCAACTCCACATGAAATTCGTGCCAATTTAGACGATTATGTTATTGGGCAAAAGCACGCTAAAAAAGTGCTGTCTGTTGCTGTTTATAATCATTATAAACGTTTACAGTTTGCTAGTAAGACTGATGGTGTTGAACTTGGTAAAAGTAACATTCTACTAATCGGCCCCACTGGTAGTGGTAAAACGCTACTGGCTGAAACGATGGCTCGTATGCTTGATGTACCGTTTACTATGGCTGATGCAACGACATTAACTGAAGCTGGTTATGTTGGTGAGGATGTTGAAAACATCATTCAGAAGTTATTACAGAAATGTGATTATGATGTAGAAAAAGCAGAACGTGGTATTGTTTACGTTGATGAAATTGATAAAATTTCACGTAAATCAGATAATCCATCAATTACACGTGATGTATCTGGTGAAGGTGTTCAACAAGCATTACTAAAACTTATTGAAGGTACTGTTGCTGCTGTTCCGCCACAAGGTGGACGTAAACATCCTCAACAAGAGTTTTTACAAGTTGATACATCTAAGATCTTGTTTATCTGTGGCGGAGCGTTTTCGGGGTTAGATAAAGTTATTGAAGCACGATCTCATGTTGGTTCTAGTATTGGTTTTGGTGCTGAAGTAAAAACGGTTAATGGTGAAGATTTATCGTCAACATTTGCTAAAGTTGAGCCTGAAGATTTAGTTAAATATGGTTTGATTCCAGAATTCATCGGTCGTTTACCTGTTGTTGCAACATTAACCGAGTTAGATGAAGAAGCTTTAATTCAAATTCTTTCAGAACCTAAAAATGCATTAACTAAGCAATACGCGGCATTACTTGCTTTAGAAAATGTTGAACTTGAGTTTAGAGAAGACGCGCTTAAAGCAATAGCTGAAAAAGCGATGAGCCGTAAAACTGGTGCTCGTGGATTACGTTCAATTGTCGAATCAGTGTTACTTGATACCATGTATGACTTACCTTCTATTGAGGGTGTTACCAAGGTTGTAATAGATGATACGGTAATCAAAGGTGAATCATCACCAATATTGATTTATGAATCAGACGATCATGCTGTCGCACAATAGTTAATAAAAAGGAGCTTCGGCTCCTTTTTTATTATCAGTAGTCCAACCACTCTCTTGCAATTTAGAAACTATGAAATAACTCAACCTAAAATAAAATAAGTACGGTATGATTGAAATATAAGTTAGGGAGAATAATAATGAGTGATGACATGTTTGTTGAATCAACTAAACGTTTAAAAAAAATTGTACCACTAATGATGAAGCATCGCGTGGCTACTACACCGATGAATTATGCACTTTGGTATTCATATGTTGGTAATGATAATCCAGAACTGACTTCAGAGCTTGATGAGCTACTTCTTTCATACCCAATTCTCCCACCTATACAAGCTCAAACTTTATATCGCAGTTTTGTCGCTGATGAAATAGAAGCTGGCACATGGAGAATGCGAGAAAGTGTTGAAGCTATGCTCATTGAGTTAGGCCAATCTATTGAAGATACTCATATTGATACTGATAAGTTTCAATCCACTATCGATAAAACATTTTCAAGTCTTCATCGCGTTGAAGATGAAGGTTGGTCGATTGAAGAGGTCATGGGACTGATTAGAGAACTTGACGGCGGCTCTAAAGCTATTCGTAATGCGACACAATTCTTTAGTTCAAGTTTAGGTAAAGCGAAAGATGAAATTGAAATATTAAAAGAAGAATTAGAAAAAAGTCAAAAATTAGCATTTTATGATTCACTAACCGGTTTACTCAATCGACATTCTTTTGATACGGAGCTTTCAGCACTATTAAAATCAAACAATAAAGGGTTATGTTTGATTCTAGGTGATATTGACCATTTTAAGAAGTTCAATGATGAATATGGACATTTGCTTGGTGATCAAGTACTAAAAGCTGTTGGACGAAGGTTACTTGATGCAACCAGAGATGGTTCAAATGCTTTCCGTTTTGGTGGTGAAGAGTTTGCAATATTAGTACCTAAAAGTGGATTACGCCAAGCTAGGCAATATGCTGAAACATTGCGAAAATTAATTGATAAATTGTCTTTACGTGATAAACGTACATCCACATTAATTGATCACATCACTGCTTCATTTGGTGTGTCCGAATTTGTTGAAGGTGATACGATGACAAGCTTTATTGCCCGTGCAGATGACTTTCTTTACAAAGCTAAAGAACAAGGGCGTAATAGGGTTATGCCGTTATAAAACGATAAGGTTATCTATATTTAGTAACCATCACGTAATGTTTCTATCATGATTAAGATATATTAACTTCCCTATAAGTAAGCTACTTATAGCCATCCTATTATATTCATTTTCAATTTATCTTGAATGACTTCACTTATTATAAAAGTGAAGTCTACAATTATTCATTTATTTAGTTTTCTACTAACATCAAACGCTTGAACTATATTCTCTAATTACTCCTAAATCTCCCTTGACGGCTATTGATCTAATCCCTAAAATAAGTTTTGGTGGTATAAAGTGTCATAAAGTGGTTTTTTAGGGATTAAAATAAGGATTTAGCGTTTATGTTACGTGGCACAACTGCAATTAACCTCGATACTAAAGGACGATTTACGATGCCAATGTGCTATCGCGACCTGATTAGTGTTGATGGTATCAGTCAGTTAGTGGTTACTATTGATATAAAACGTTCCTGTCTAATGTTATATCCAATATTTCAGTGGAAGATCATTGAAGAAAAATTATCAAGTTTATCTGATTTCGAACCACAAGAAGCTGCGATTAAACGGTTGTTATTAGGCAATGCTAATGATTGTGAAATGGATAAAAATGGCCGAGTTTTATTACCTGCTCCGCTTAGACAACACGCAAAATTTGAAAAGAAACTAATGTTAGTAGGGCAAGTGAATAAGTTCGAAGTATGGTCTGATATTAATTGGCAAGCACAAGTGCAAGCTGATTTAGCCTTAGTCCAATCTATCGATTTTTCACAATCATCCCGATTAAAGGAATTGGCACTGTAAATTATGACTCAAAATTTTTCTCACATTACTGTGCTGTTAAATGAAGCGCTTGAAGGTTTAGCTATTATACCGAATGGCATTTATATTGATGCGACGTTTGGCCGTGGTGGACATTCTCGAAAGCTATTATCTCAATTAGGCCCTGATGGTATTTTATATGCTATTGATCGTGACCCAACAGCGATTGCTGTTGCTCGTGAACTTGAGCTCGAAGATTCTCGTTTTAAAATTTTACCTGGCCCTTTTTCTGGTTTAGCACAGTATGTTGAAGATTTAGGATTAACAGGGAAAATTGATGGCGTATTAATGGATTTAGGTGTGTCATCACCACAACTTGATGATGCAGAGCGCGGGTTCAGTTTTATGCGTAATGGACCACTTGATATGCGTATGGATCCTACGTCAGGCAGAAGTGCCGCGCAGTGGCTTGCACAAGCTGATGTTGATGAAATTAGTTATGTTATTAAAAATTTTGGTGAAGAAAACTGGGCTGTTCATATTGCAAGAGCAATAGTAAAAGATCGCGCAGAAACGCCATTTGAAACAACTAAAGACCTAGCTGATTTTATTGCAAGAGTTGTCCCTGTTAAAGATAAAAATAAACATCCTGCAACGCGAACATTCCAAGCTATCAGAATCTATATTAATAGTGAATTAGAAGAAATAGAACAAGCATTACTTGGTTCTATTGATGTTCTAAAATCAGAAGGTCGTTTGTCGATTATCAGCTTTCATTCGTTAGAAGATCGTATTGTAAAACGCTTCATTCGTAAGCAAAGTAAAGGTAAAGAGATCCCATTTGGTTTGCCTATGACCGAAGAAGAATTAAATAAATCTAGAACATTTAAAGCCTCTAGCAAGGCAATTAAACCGTCTAAAGATGAAATAGAACAAAATCCAAGATCAAGAAGTTCTGTTTTACGAATTGCACAACGTTTGTAGTGTGTAATTAAAATGACTACTAAAAGTGAAACTAATTTAAGTAAAGTTATTTTTAAGGATCTCTTTTCTCATTTTTGGTTAGTTTTACTGGTTATTAGTGTGTTGTTTTCTGCTATTGCTGTTATTTACAGTGCGCATCAAAATCGTTTGTTAATCGGCCACTGGGAAGAACTACGAGAAGAGCGTGATAAATTAAAATTACAAGCTCGACACTTATTATTAGAAGAAATGTCGTTAGCCGAGCATAGCCGTATAGAGACATTAGCTACGCTTAAATTAAAAATGAAACGTCCTGCAACAGGGAAAGAAATTGCGGTGTCTTCAAAATGACAAAACAAGCGACAGTTAAAAAGAAACCAAGCTTAATATCCTGGCGACTTTATGTGGTTGCCTCTCTTATTATTCTTGTGTTTATAGGAATAACGTCTCGTGCCGTTTTTTTACAAGTTATCGACTCTGAGCAACTGCGTTATCAAGGAGATCTACGCTCAAAACGTACTGTTGTTTCTCAATCTCATCGAGGCAGTATTGTTGATAGACATGGCATGGCTTTGGCAGTTAGTGTCCCTGTAGAAGTTGTTTGGGCTGAACCTAATGTTATTCACAAGAACAACGGATTAGATGATAAACGCCGCTGGAAAGCTCTTGCTGATGTATTAGATCGCCCTCTAGAAAAACTATTAAGTTCTGTTTCAGACGCTTCAAAACGTTTTGTCTATCTCAAACGCCAAATATCACCTGCACAAGCTGAATATATTAGACAATTAAAAATTCCCGGAATTTACCTTAAACCTTCTTCACGTCGATATTATCCAACAGGAGAAGTGACGTCACATGTTGTGGGATTTACTAATATTGATGATAAAGGTCAAAATGGCATTGAAAAAACTTATGATGATTGGCTAACTGGTTCGCCAATAAAGCGCAAAGTTAGGCGAGCACGAGATGGTATGGTAGTTGAAAGACTAAATACGGTCGAAGAAGGTGAAAATGCGAATGATGTCGTTACAAGTATTGATCAACGTATTCAAGCTATTGCTTATAAAGAACTAAAAACAGCGACAGAAAAATATAGAGCAACGTCAGGTTCATTAATTGTGTTAGATATAAAAACGGGTGAAGTGTTAGCAATGGCTAATACGCCGTCATATAATCCAAATAACCGTAGAACGATGCTGCCTTATAAATTACGTAATCGTTCGATATCAGATTCATTTGAACCTGGTTCTACAATTAAACCTCTTGCAGCAATGATGGCGCTTGATTATGGCCAGTTTAATGTCAATTCAGTTATTGATACTAAACCTGGTTATTATCGTTTAGGCGGTAATACTGTGCGTGATTCTCGAAATTATGGCAAGGTTGATGTGGCTACAATCATTGCAAAATCGTCAAATGTAGGTGTTAGTAAATTAGCGTTATCAGTACCCAAAGAGCAGTTAATTAATAGTTATTATGATCTTGGTTTTGGTTCTCCTACACATATCACATTACCTGCTGAAAGCGGCGGGCTTTTGAGCACACGTAGTCGATGGTCAGATTTTGAAATAGCGACTCTATCATTTGGTTATGGCCTAGCTGTAACGCCACTTCAATTAGCAAAAGCATATTCTGTTATTGCTAACGAAGGACGTGTAAATCCAATTTCAATATTAAAGCTAGAAAAAGCTCCAGAGGGTGAACAAGTTATCGATCCCGCTGTAGCCAAAGCGATGTTACAAATGATGGAAGGTGTAACTAAAGCTGGCGGTACAGCTGTAAAAGCAAGAATTGGTGGTTATAGAGTCGCTGGTAAAACAGGTACTGCGCGAAAAGCTATTGCAGGTGGATACGGTGACGATTATGTTGTTTCTTTTGCCGGTATAGCACCTATTGACAATCCACGTTTGGTAACTATCGTTATTATTAACGAACCCAAAGGTGATAAGTATTATGGCGGTGATGTTGCTGCGCCCGTTTTTGCAAAAGTAACGACAGGCGCCTTACAATTATTAAATGTTGCGCCAAGTAAAACAGTTGAATTACCTGTTAGCATAACTTCTGAAAACACAGCCTCTGAAAATACAGCTTCTGAAAATATAGCCTCTATAAATATACTCTCTGCAAATAATGCTAATAGTACTGAACTGCGAGTTGTTCATGACCAATAAAATACATAGCTCTAAAATGTTGACTCAGTTATTAAAAGGCATCATAGATAATGAACAGCTAAATTTGTTATCCAATATTGAAATCAACCATATACAGTTAGATTCGCGATTAATATCTAGCAACGGACTCTTTGTGGCGCTTAATGGTGCACAAACTGATGGGCGTTTATATATTAATAAAGCTATTGAGCAAGGCGCTGTTGCGGTTTTAGTTGAAGATAATTTAATTGAAGATAATGCTACTTCTGGTTTTGAGCTTAAAAATGCAGACTCAACAGATGCATCATTAAATATTCCAATCATTAAAGTCGCTGATTTAAACTCACAGTTAAGTGAAATCGCCAGTCGCTTTCATGACTTCCCACAAAAAAACTTATCTCTTATAGGTATCACTGGCACTAATGGTAAGACAACCGTCAATCAATTAATTGGCCAGTGGTTAACGTTACTAGGTAAGAAAGTTTATTGCATGGGTACGTTAGGTAATGGTTTATATGGACAACTTACCGAAAGCCCTAATACAACACTTAACGCGATTGATTTAATTGCCAATCTAGCCCTTGCTCATCAATTAAATGCTGAATATGTCGTTATGGAAGTGTCATCACATGGGTTGTCTCTTGATAGAGTTAAATCATTACATTTTGATGTCGCTGCTTTTACTAATTTAACGCAAGACCATTTAGATTTTCATGGCACTATGCAAGATTATAGTGACGCTAAATTACAACTTTTTTCGCCACAATATAGTAATAAAATAGTGCTTAATGGCGCTGACCAAACAGCGAAAAGCTGGATTAAGCAATGGCAAGATAATAATCGTAATGTTCAATTGTGTTGTTTTAACGACACGCACTCGTTAGCTCAAAATAATATTTACGCAAAAAATGTTAAATATACTAATAAAGGTATTAGTGCTTCATTGGTTGTTAATAAAGAGACTTATAAACTAAGCAGCAAGTTGTTAGGCGCCTTTAATTTAGATAATTTATTAACGGCATTTAGTTGTTTATATAGTGCGGGTTTTCATGTGTCAGAATTAGTTAATTCATTATCATTATTAAGTTCAGTCGTGGGAAGAATGGAAGTTTTTGCTAATGATAAAAGTCCAAGTGTTGTAGTGGATTATGCTCATACGCCAGATGCGTTAAAGCAAGCTCTACAGGCGCTTAAATTACATTGCAGTGGTCAGTTATGGGTTGTTTTTGGTTGCGGCGGTGATCGTGATAATCAAAAACGTCCATTAATGGCAGCTATTGCAGAAGAATATGCAGATAAGATAGTTTTTACTCAAGACAACTCTCGTAGTGAATCGCCATCGACTATATTTTCCCAAATGCTATCTGGTGTGAAAAACCCGGATGCTATTGTAGTTGATTACGAACGAACTAATGCCGTTAAGTATGCAATTGAGCAAGCGAATGTTGATGATATTGTATTGCTCGCAGGAAAAGGGCACGAAAATTATCAAATATTACAAAGTGGGCGAATCAATTACGATGAGCGCGCTTTAGCACAAAACATAGTGAGTAATTTACAATGATCTCGGTTCATATTTCATATATAGCAACGACGCTAGGTTGGCGTGTTGTTGGAAATGATGCAGTTATAAACAATGTGTGTACCGACTCACGAGCAATCAATAAAGGTGATTGTTTTATTGCCCTTTATGGTGACAGTTTTGATGCTCACGCGTTTATTCCTAAAGTGATTGAACAAGGTGCTAGTGTTTTAATTGTTAGTTGTGAACAAGAAGATTGCAGTGTACCTCAACTCGTGGTTGATGATACGCGTTTAGCATTAGCTCAATTGGCTGGATTAGTAAAATCATTAGCGAATGTTAAAACAATTGCCATTACAGGTAGCTGTGGAAAAACAACCGTTAAAGAGATGATCAGTGCTATTTTGTCACAAGACAACAAGGTACTTGCTACAAAAGGTAATTTTAATAATGATATTGGCGCGCCATTAACTTTATTAAGATTGACTAAAGAACATCAATATGCGGTTATTGAATTAGGTGCTAATCATGTTGGTGAAATAGATTTTACCAGTAAAATTACTCAACCTGATGTTGCTATTATTACTAATATTGGTGCAGCGCATTTAGAAGGTTTTGGTGGCATTAGCGGCGTAGTTAAAGCTAAAAGTGAAATATTTAATCATTTAACCAATGATGGCTGTGCAATCTTTGATGGCGAAAGTGAATACTCACAACAATGGCGAGAGCAAAATAAAACACGAAGTATAACTGCTTTTAGTCAAACACCTATGACTGATGAACGTGCTATATGGAGTAGTAATGTAACGCTTGATGAACAAGGTTGTGCTCAGTTCGTATTTAATAGAACAAGTGATAATGAAACCGACAGTATTCAAATTATATTACCTATTCCAGGCTTACATAATGTAAAAAATGCATTAGCCGCAGGTGCTGCAGTTCTCGCATTAGGGTTTAATTTACAAGATATTGCTAATGGTTTAAAAACCATGAGTGAAGTAAAAGGCCGCTTAAATCTAATCGCCGTTACAGAACGTATTACCGTGATTGATGATACATACAATGCTAATAGCAGTTCGATTACCGCAGCAATTAATGTGCTAGCAAATAATGATGGCTATAAAATATTAGTTCTTGGTGATATGGCCGAACTAGGAGAGTTTGCTGTTGAAAGTCATCAATCATTAGGGGCTGTTATTGAAGACTGTAAGATAGATTTATTACTTACGTTTGGTCATTTAAGTCACCATTACGGGCATGGTTTTACAGGAACACATCATCATTTTGATAATAAAAATGAATTAAATTTAAAATTAATAGAACAATTAACCAATGTTGACGCAACAAAAAAAGTAACAGTGTTGGTGAAAGGATCACGTAGCGCAGCCATGGAATCGGTAGTGGAATATATCAATAATAATAAAAATAATATCGGAGCAACAATTCAATGCTAGTTTGGCTAACTGATTATCTTACTCAGTACATTAGTGGATTCAATATCTTTTCATACTTAACGTTTAGAAGCATTTTAGCGACATTAACGTCACTTTTATTTTCTTTATGGATGGGACCAAAATTAATTCGATATTTGCAAAATATGCAAATTGGACAGACAGTTCGTGACGACGGCCCTGAATCTCATTTAAGTAAATCAGGCACACCTACGATGGGCGGTATATTAATCCTCGCATCAATCGCATTAAGTACATTATTGTGGGCTGATTTATCTAATCATTATGTATTAACGGTATTATTTGTATTACTTGGTTTTGGCATTATTGGTTTTGTTGATGATTATCGAAAAGTTATTCGTAAAGACTCCGCGGGATTAATTGCACGTTGGAAATACTTTTGGCAATCAGCTATTGCTATTGGCGTAGCAATCTATCTTTATTGTGTATCACAGCCAAACGAAACAGTACTCGTTGTACCGTTTTTTAAAGATGTATTACCTCAGCTTGGATTAATGTATATCGCGCTTGTTTACTTTACCGTTGTTGGTTCAAGTAATGCGGTTAATTTAACCGATGGTCTTGATGGCTTAGCGATTGTACCTACCATTATGGTTGCTGGTGCATTAGGTCTTGTTGCTTATATAACTGGTAATATTAACTTCTCTGCTTATCTTCATTTACCTCATCTACCACTAGCGAGTGAACTGACAGTATTTTGTTTAGCCATTTTCGGTGCTGGTTTAGGATTCTTATGGTTTAACACTTATCCAGCACAAGTATTCATGGGTGATGTTGGCTCATTAGCATTAGGTGCTAGCTTAGGAATTGTGGCTGTTTTAGTTCGCCAAGAGATTTTGTTAGTGATTATGGGCGGAGTTTTCGTGATGGAAACCGTGTCGGTGATTTTACAAGTCGGTAGCTATAAATTACGTGGTCAGCGCATTTTTAGAATGGCACCTATTCATCATCATTATGAACTTAAAGGTTGGCCTGAACCACGTGTGATTGTACGTTTTTGGATTATTTCATTAGTACTTGTGCTTGTTGGTTTAGCGACGCTAAAAATTAGATAACTCTCAGTATATTTTTAGATACTAGTACATTTATAAATATCAGTACATTTACAGATATTGGTAGATTCATAGAGAAATAAAGGATAACAATGTTTATTAACGGGCAAAAAATTGAACATGTAGCAGTAATAGGTTTAGGCCTTACTGGACGATCTTGTGCTTCATTTTTGTTAAAACAAAACATTGTTCCTACGCTTGTCGATACAAGAATAAATCTAAACGCCAAAGCGTTAAGCGAAACGTTTAATAATGCTAATGTTATGTTAGATGCATTAGACAATATTGATTTTTCAGTCTTTCAAATATTAGTTGTTAGTCCAGGACTTGCGATTAGTCATCCTGCTTTAGTCAAAGCTAAAGAGCAAGGATGTTTGATTGTAGGTGATATCGAATTGTTTGCTCATTTTGTTAAAGTACCTGTCATTGCAATTACTGGTTCTAATGGTAAAACAACAGTGACATCGCTCCTTGCTGAAATGGCAAAAGAGAGCGGTGTAAAAGCTATTGCGGCAGGCAATATTGGTTTACCTGTTTTAGATGTCGTACTCGATGACAGTATTGAATTGTTTATTCTTGAACTATCAAGTTTTCAACTAGAAACAACTTATAATTTAGTACTTAAAGCAGCAACAGTGCTTAACATTAGTGATGACCACATGGATCGTTACGATGGTTTGACTGATTATGCTTTGGCAAAACAACGTATTTATCAACATTGCCAAACACCATTGATTAACCGCCAAGATAGTTTAACGCTTGCACCAAATATTCCTCATAATTTATGTCAATCATTTGGCCTCGATAAGCCAACAAACATGCTTGAATTTGGTTTAGACAATGGCTATTTAATGCAAGGCTCTAAAAAACTAATGCTAGCTAGTGATATGGCAATTGTTGGACAGCATAACCATTTAAATGCTTTAGCAGCAATAGCATTAGGTTTACAAGTTGACTTACCTGTTGAGGCGATGACTAAAACACTTAAAGCGTTTGGTGGACTGGAACATCGTTGTCAAAAAATTCCAACCAATGATGGCATATTGTGGCTAAACGATTCTAAAGCAACTAATGTTGGTGCAACATTGGCAGCGCTTGAAGGATTAGCTGATCATAAAGGAAAGCTTATTGTGATTGCTGGTGGCGATGCAAAAGGTGGAGATTTAACACCTTTAAAAATTCCATTCCAGAAAAATGTTAGTGAGCTTATCGTAATGGGGCAAGATGCAGCTTTATTTCAAACGATCAATTCTCACGCCCATATCATTAGTACTATCAACGACGCTGTGGTTTTAGCTGCAAGTTTCGCCCAACAAGGAGATATTGTTTTATTATCTCCAGCTTGTGCCAGTATCGATATGTTTGATAATTACATGCAACGTGGCCAGCATTTTATTGATGCTATTGGGAGGCTTCGTGAATGCTAAGCAAATGAATTTATTTCCCGATTCTTTTTCATCTATTTTTAAAGAAATGAAAGGAGAAGGGCGTAAAAAAGACATGATGTTATACGATCGAACTTTGTTTACGTTAGTTTGCTCATTATTTTTAATTGGTTTTATTATTGTTGCTTCAGCCTCTATGCCAGAAGGCCAACGTTTAACTGATAATCCATTCCACTTTATACAACGCCATGTCTTTTACTTATTTGGCTCAACAATCATTATGATTGTTGGTTTACAGGTACCAATGAGTGTTTGGAAAAAATACAGTGGCATTATTTTATTACTTTCAATTTTAGCGTTAATTTTAGTCCTTTTAGTGGGGAAAACTGTTAATGGAAGTCAGCGTTGGTTAGCGCTTGGCCCTATTAATATTCAGGTATCAGAGGTCGTTAAGTTAACTTTCTTTTGTTATTTGGCTTCTTATATTGTTCGTAGACATACAGAAGTGACAGAACGTGCTAAAGGGTTTTATAAACCACTTGCTGTCTTTGTCATTATTGCAGGTCTTATTTTAAAACAACCTGATTTAGGCACGGTTGTAGTTATGTTTGTAACTACCGTCGGTATGTTATTTCTTGCTGGCGCAAAAATTAGAGACTTTTTTGCACTGATTATCGTTGGTGTAACCTTAGTAGTTAGCTTGATCATTTTCGAGCCTTATCGAATGGCACGTGTAACGTCATTTTTAGATCCTTGGCAAGATCCTTTTGGTAAAGGTTATCAGCTAACACAATCATTAATGGCATTTGGTCGTGGTGACTGGATGGGGCAAGGGCTAGGAAATTCAATTCAAAAACTTGAATATTTACCTGAAGCTCATACCGATTTCATTTTTGCAATTTGGGCTGAAGAAACAGGCCTAATTGGCGTTATTATTTTATTATTATTACAACTGAGCTTAGCGTTACGTGCATTATATATTGGGCGTCAAGCTTTACTCACTGAACACTTTTTTGCTGGCTATTTAGCAATGGGTATTGGAATGTGGTTAAGTTTTCAATCAGCCGTTAATACGGGAGCTGCCAGTGGTATTTTACCAACAAAAGGATTAACACTGCCGTTAGTGAGTTACGGAGGTAGTAGTTTATGGGTAATGACATTAGCAATTGTTATCTTATTACGCATCGATCACGAACGACGTGTTGCTGATTTGGCAGGTTGTAAAGAAGAATTGAGTGGTGACCTTAATAATGAAAGTGTTGATCAAGAAACCGAAGCGTTAAGTAAAGAGTTATCAGAACAAGTTTCTCAATTTAAAGCGACTAATAAAAACGATGCTTTACAACAATAAAAAAATCTTAAGAGTAAAATTATGAGTAAGAAATTATTAGTGATGGCTGGAGGAACTGGTGGACACGTTTTCCCCGGGCTCGCTGTTGCAAATATGCTTAGAGATCAAGGTTGGGAATTACATTGGTTAGGTTGTGCTACTCGTATGGAAGCAGACTTAGTACCAAAATATAATATTGATATTTCATACATTGATGTTGAAGGTGTTCGAGGTAATGGCATTGTTAGATTACTAAAAGCACCTTTTAAATTAATGCGCTCAGTGTGGCAAGCACGTAAAGTGATTAAATCATTCAAACCGGATGTTGTATTGGGAATGGGCGGTTTTGCGTCAGGCCCAGGTGGAATAGCAGCTAGGTTGTGTGGGATTCCACTAATTTTACATGAACAAAATGCGGTTGCTGGATTAACTAATAGTTATTTAGCTAAAGTTGCTACAAAAGTAATGGTAGCTTTTGATGGTGCGTTGTCATCACATCAACCTATGGTTGTTGGTAATCCAGTCCGTGATGATATTGTCAAATTGGGTAGGCAAGCCGTTAAAGAAGACTCTACACTTAATATCTTAATTGTTGGTGGTAGTTTAGGCGCTAAAGTACTCAATGATACGTTGCCTCTTACCTTGCCATTACTCGATAATGTATTAGTTAATATTGTTCATCAAGCTGGTAAAAATAATGCAACCGCTTTACAAAATACCTATTTAACTAATAATTCACAATTGTTAAAACAACATAGTTCTATCGTAAAAGTAAGTGACTTTATCGATGATATGGCTGGCGCTTATGAACAAGCCGATCTTGTGATTTGCAGAGCTGGTGCACTAACTGTTTCTGAAATTGCTGTGCTGGGATTACCTGCTATTTTTATTCCATTGCCATACGCGGTTGACGACCATCAAACAAAAAATGCACAAGCATTAAGTGACAATAAAGCCGCTATTATCATCCCACAATCGATATTAACGCCTCAATTATTAGCAAAAAGCATTGTAGAATTGAGTGATAAAAATAATTTAAAAAGTATGCACTTAGCAAGTTCAGAACTGGCTCGGGTTGATGCTACAGAGAAAGTAGCACAAGAAATAGCTAACTTAGCCAATACTAAATTTATTGTTAAATAAAATGTAGTTATAATAGATTGGCGTTAAAAATCATACAGTAAAACTATTTAGTTAAAGCTATGTAGTCAAAGTAATATAGTACAAATTATATAGTACAGCAGCGCAGCGATAAAAATTAAAAAAACTGTGCAGTAATAGAATCGGAAGTGAAGTAATAACATGACAAAAATTTGCAGTGATAAAATTACCCAACTACGTCAACGCGTTCCGCAAATGCGCCGCGTTAATCGTATTCATTTTATTGGCATTGGCGGTGCTGGCATGGGCGGTATTGCAGAGGTATTAGCAAACGAAGGTTATAATGTTACCGGGTCAGACCAAGCAACAAACAAAGTGACTAATCGTCTAACAAATTTAGGCGCAACAGTTTATTTAGGCCATAGAGGCGAGCAAGTTGAAGGTGCATGCGTTGTAGTGGTATCAACTGCAATTGATGAGTCTAATCCAGAAATTATTGCAGCGAAAGCGTTACGAATTCCAATCGTTCAACGTGCACAAATGTTAGCTGAGTTAATGCGGTTTAGACATGGTATTGCTGTTGCTGGGACGCATGGTAAAACGACAACGACAAGTTTAACAGCTAGTATTTTTGCAAAAGCAGAACTCGATCCTACGTATGTGATTGGTGGTTTATTAAATAGCTCTGGTACGAATGCTAAATTAGGTTGCAGTGAATATTTAATAGCCGAAGCCGATGAAAGTGATGCATCGTTTTTACACCTTCAACCAATGGTAACTATTGTTACTAATGTTGAAGCTGATCACATGGATACGTATCAAGGTGATTTCAGTAAATTAGAAGATACTTTTATTGAATTTATGCATAATTTACCTTTTTATGGTCTTGCAGTTATTTGCATTGATGATCCAGTTAATCGTCAACTCTTACCACGAATTTCTCGTCACATTACAACCTATGGGTTTAGTGATGATGCTGATTTACGCGCATCAGATTTCTCACAAACAGCTAATACTAGTTCCTTTACACTACATCGTATTGATAAAGCACCTTTAGAGTTGTCGTTAAATTTACCTGGCAAACATAATGTTTTAAATGCAATGGCGGCGATTGCTGTTGCGATGGACAGTGACATTAGTGATGAATATATTGTCTCTGCATTAAGTGAATTCCAAGGAATTGGGCGACGTTTTGAACAACTTGGTACCTTTGATACCGAGCAAGGTGAAATCATGCTAGTGGATGATTATGGACATCATCCTAGTGAAGTTGCAGCAACAATTAAAGCGGCGAGACAAGGTTGGCCTGATAAACGTTTAGTCATGATCTATCAACCGCATCGTTATACCCGTACGCGTGATTTGTACGAAGACTTTGTTGAAGTGTTATCTCAAGTTGATGAACTTATTTTATTAGAAGTATATAGCGCCGGTGAAACACCTATTGTTGGTGCGGATAGCCGTGCGTTGTGTCGAAGTATTCGCGCTCAGAGTACATTGGAACCTATTTACGTTTCAACTATCGAACAATTACCACAACGTTTAGTACAAGTGATGAAAGATAATGACTTAGTCATGACTCAAGGCGCAGGTAATGTGGGCGTACTAGCAACACAATTAAGTGATATGAAACTTAATACAGATAAAATGAAAGAAAAAGGGACAGAGTAATGACTGAGTTTGGAAAAGTAGCTGTTATGTTTGGTGGGAATAGTGCTGAACGTGAAGTGTCATTAATGTCAGGCCAAGCTGTATTAGCAGGTTTATTAGCTAATGGGGTTGATGCCCATGCATTTGACCCCAAAGAATTACCATTAAGCGATTTGATCGATCAAAAATTTGATCGTGTTTTTAATGTATTACATGGTCGCGGCGGTGAAGATGGCACATTACAAGGCGCTTTAGACTTTCTCGGCTTACCTTATACTGGTTCTGGCGTATTAGGTGCTGCACTAGCAATGGATAAAATTAAGACAAAACAAGTGTGGTTATCATTAGGCTTACCTACAGCAAAATTTAAAGTTATAGATGAATTAATCAATATTGATTACCAATCTTTACTTGATGATTTAGGCGGTATGATTATGGTGAAGCCGGCCAATGAAGGCTCAAGTATTGGGATGGCTAAAGTTGATAATGTAAAAGACTTACAACAAGCTATCAAAACAGCACAAGACTTTGATCAAGATATTCTGTTAGAACAATGGATTGATGGCGGTGAATACACTGTTGCTATTCTAGGCGATAAAGCACTGCCAGCTATTCATATGACAACACCTAATGACTTTTATGATTATCAAGCAAAGTATCAATCAAACTCTACAGAGTATCATTGTCCTTGTGGTTTATCTGTTGAAGATGAAATTGAATTAAATGCTATTGCGGTAAAAGCATTTAAAGCGGTTAATGCAAAAGGTTGGGGCAGAGTAGATTTCATGCGTGATAAAAATAATCAATGGTATTTATTAGAAGTAAACACAGTGCCAGGTATGACAGAGTCTAGTTTAGTGCCAAAAGCAGCGAAACAAGCAGGATTAGATTTTAATGCGCTAGTCACTAATATATTAGCGCAAACTTTAACTGTTAATGCTTAATTAAAGAGTACATTTTGAGTAATAAAAAAGAGATATTTATATCAAAAATAAAAAATGCTGACCACGGTTATTGGGCTGGTATTGTTTTTTTTATATTGATTCTTCTTTTTATTGGTTATTTAGGGCATAAAATGACCTTAAAGTTGATGAATGCACAAGATATGCCTGTATCAACACTACAAATTATAGGGTCAAGGCCGTATAGTAACGACTTAGATATTCATAATGTACTGCAAGAGTTGAGCAAAAGTGAAAGTTTTTTCTCATTAGATGTTAATGAAGTACAAAAGCGACTAGAAGGTATTGCTTGGATAAAACGCGTTGCCGTGAGACGGCAATGGCCAAATGGTTTAATTATCCATGTAACAGACCAAGTACCTATCGCTTATTGGAATGATGAATATCTGCTCAATGATAATGGTGAAATATTTAAAGCTCAGCAAGAACGGCTAACAAGGTGGCTTCCTCACTTTTTTGGACCTGATGATGTATCAAAAATAGTATTAACAGGCTACCAAGCACTATGGCCATTATTAGATAGTGAAGGGTTAATATTGAGTGAGATTATGTTAACTCAACGTCAGTCGTGGAATGTTACCCTAGGCAATGGTAGTAAATTAGTCTTGGGTAGAGGGAATGACGTGATCAGAAACATGAGAATTGAGCGTTTTTTAAAAGTTTATAAACATATTATGCCGCAAGTAAGTGACATTAATTATGTTGATTTGAGATATGATGCCGGGTTCGCCGTGAATTGGAAAAAACAGTCAGGAGTTAAAGCACAGAATGAGCAAGGCTAATGAAAGAGATCTAATCGTTGGATTAGATATTGGAACGTCAAAAGTGACTGTTATTATCGGAGAGATATTAGCAGATGGCGATCTAAGTATTGTCGGAATTGGCACTCAAAAATCAAAAGGCATGGAAAAAGCCGGTGTTAATGACCTTGATTCTGTGGTTAAAACTGTGCAGCGCGCATTAGATGAAGCTGAATTAATGGCAGATTGCCAAGTTACATCAGTTAATTTAAGCATTTCAGGAAAACATATTGCTTGCCAGAATGAAAAAGGCATGGTGTCGATTAACGACGAAGAAGTAACGCAATATGATGTAGATAGTGTTATTCATACCGCTCGCTCAGTTAAAATTTCCGACGACAGACGTATTCTACATGTGATGCCAACAGAATATTCGATTGATGTTCAAGAAGGAATTAAATCACCTATTGGCATGTCAGGTATGCGAATGGAAGCCCAAGTACATATGGTAACCTGTGCAAG
This sequence comes from uncultured Enterobacterales bacterium, assembly GCA_937981905.1. Classification (GTDB taxonomy): domain Bacteria; phylum Pseudomonadota; class Gammaproteobacteria; order Enterobacterales; family Psychrobiaceae; genus Psychrobium. The sequence goes on along the minus strand of CALJMY010000072.1, from coordinate 5,638 downwards.
CGACATGGCTAAAAACATTGAAAAATGTGTGCAGCGTTGCGGGTTAACCGTTGACCAATTAGTTTTTTCGGCAATTGCCTCAAGTTATTCAGTATTAACTGATGATGAAAAAGATTTAGGTGTATGTCTAGTGGACATGGGTGGTGGTACAATGGATATTGCCGTATTTACCAATGGTTCGTTAAGACATAGTGCAGTGATACCAGTAGCTGGCTCTCAAGTAACCTCTGATATTGCAAAAATATTTAGAACACCATTATCTCATGCTGAAGATATTAAAATTAATCATGCATGTGCATTAAGTCAAATGGTGAGTCAAGAAGATAATATCGAAGTTCCATCGGTAGGTGGCCGTCCAACAAGAACCATGTCTAGACATACACTAGCTGAGGTTGTTGAACCTCGATATCAAGAATTATATGAGTTAATAACGATAGAATTAAAAAAAGCTGGGTTCGCTGAGCAAATTGCAGCAGGTATTGTTATTACTGGTGGGACAGCAAAAATAGAAGGTGCAGTTGAATTTGCAGAAGCATGCTTTGGTATGCCTGTTAGACTTGCTAAACCTATCCCTGTAAAAGGGTTAAATGATTATATACAAGATCCTAGTTATGCCGCTGGGGTTGGATTGTTGAAATTTGGTAGCATATTACGAGAAAATGCTCGTAACGAAGAAACACAACATAGCGGTTTAAGTGTTATCAGCCGCATTAAAAATTGGATAAAAGGCGAATTTTAATTGTGTTAATAATTAAGTTTGTTTTGAGAAGTACAACGGAGATAAATTATGTTTGAGTTAATGTCAGATCACGCAGAAGAAGCGGTAATAAAAGTAATCGGTGTTGGCGGCGGTGGCGGTAATGCTATTGAGCACATGGTTAAAAAAACAATTGAAGGTGTTGAATTTATAGTAGCGAATACTGATGCACAGGCATTACGTAACTCATCTGCTGAAAGCACAATTCAAATTGGTAAAGGAACAACTAAAGGATTAGGCGCTGGTGCTAATCCTCAAGTTGGCCGTGAAGCCGCTATTGAAGATAAAGAATCTATTATGGCAGCACTTGAAGGTGCTGATATGGTCTTTATTGCTGCAGGTATGGGCGGTGGAACAGGAACTGGTGCTGCTCCTATCGTTGCAGAAGTTGCTAAAGAAATGGGTATTTTGACCGTTGCTGTTGTTACTAAGCCATTTAATTTTGAAGGTAAAAAACGTTTAAACTATGCAGAACAAGGCATTGCAATGCTAAGTGAAAGCGTAGATTCGTTAATTACAATTCCAAATGATAAATTATTGAAAGTTCTTGGCAAAGGCACGGGTCTATTACAGGCATTCGAAGAAGCAAATAATGTATTATTAGGTGCTGTTCAAGGTATTGCTGAGTTAATTACACGTTCTGGTTTAATTAATGTGGATTTCGCCGATGTTAGAACTGTAATGGCTGAAATGGGTACTGCAATGATGGGTACTGGTGTTGCTCGTGGTGATGAGCGTGCAGATGAAGCGGCTGAATTAGCAATTTCTAGTCCATTATTAGAAGACATTGATCTAGCTGGCGCTCGCGGAATATTAGTAAATATTACAGCTGGTATGGATATTAGTATTGATGAATTTGAAACAGTAGGTAATGCTGTTAAAGGATTTGCATCTGAAAATGCAACGGTTGTTGTTGGTGCTGTTATTGATCCTGATATGACAGATGAACTTCGTGTAACTGTTGTTGCAACAGGTATTGGCGCTGAAGTTCAACCAGATATTAAATTGATCAAACCTGAAGAAGTGATTGCAAAACCACAAACAGTTGAAACATGTATCGAAGAAGAGAGTATGGCTGCAGCAGTTAATAGCCAACCACAAACAACCACTAATGGTGGATTGGAATATTTAGATATTCCGGCGTTTTTACGAAAACAAGCAGATTAATCTGTTGTTAAGGTAAAGATCGCAATAGTAGAAAATTGTTAGCGGATACATCTGTATTACTTGGTTATTTGTTTGAATAACCAATTTTATGCTAGTATACCGCCCGTTATATATATTGAGATCAAATAGGGGTTGCTAATTTATGATTAAGCAAAGAACATTGTGTAAAGAAATCGATGCTGTTGGCGTTGGGCTGCATTCTGGTAATAAAGTTACTTTAGTACTTAAGCCTGCACCAATAAATACCGGTATAATTTACCGTCGTACTGACTTGTCACCAATGGTAGATATACCTGGTGATGGCATGTTGGTGCGCGAAACAACACTTTGTACCTGTTTGGTTGATGATGCTGGACATAAGATATCAACGGTAGAACATATTTCATCTGCACTTGCAGCATTTGGTATTGATAATGCAATTATCGAAGTTGACGCACCTGAAATTCCAATTATGGATGGTAGCGCGAGTCCATTTGTTTTCTTATTGCAATCTGCTGGTATTGAAGAACAAAGTGCACCGAAAAAATTTATACGGATAAAGAAAGCTATTCGTATTGAAGATGGTGATAAATGGGCTGAGTTCGTACCTTATGACGGATTTAAAGTTGATTACGCTATCGATTTTGATCATCCTGAAATTAGTAATACAAAGCAATCTCTTGTAATGGATTTTACTAAAGCATCATTTGTACGTGAAATATCACGTGCACGAACCTTTGGTTTTATGAGTGATATTGAATTACTACGTGCAAACAATCTTGCATTAGGTGGCAGCATGGAAAACGCTGTTGTATTAGATGAATATCGCATATTAAATCCTGATGGCTTACGTGTTGATGATGAATTTGTAAAACATAAAGTTTTAGATGCTATTGGCGATTTGTATTTAGCCGGTCACAGTATTATTGGTGAATTTAGAGCCTTTAAAGCAGGACATGCAATTAACAATATGTTGGTAAGAGAAATGCTTGCACAACAAGATTGTTTTGAAATGGTTACCTTTGAAGAAGAACAAGAATCACCAATTTGTTATGGTGAAACTAACTTAGCACTTATCTAATAATCGTTATTAGTATTTTATCGTTTAGCTAATTTAGCTAAACGATGTAGCGTAGCCGCCAACTCTGGTGGTGCTATTTCTGCAACAGACATTAAATGTTGAGCAGTATCATGTGATATCTTTCTTGGATTAGGCTTTGGTGCCTCTGCTCTTTCATTAAATAACGCTGGGTTAACATTTAATTCAATACTATATAAAGAAGGCGATACATGTTCACGCATGTGCTCCAATATAGAATTAGATAATTGTAATAGCCGTGTTTTCCATACCCCTGATGCAACTTCAATAATTAAAACACCTTGCCTAAGATTTGCAACACGACAATATTCATCACTTCCCGGAATTAACTCACTTGTTAGGAATTGGTTAATAACTTGTAATTGACCTGCCTTTTGTTGTATTTTAGCCAGCTTACCTGAATTACTTGTCATTATTTTATGAAGAGAGTCGGGAGTTCGGCGTGGTTTCATGAGCGCTTAATCAATAGAGACGAAATATGAGTGTAGCAAGTAATAAGACATCAAACCAAATTAAAATGTTTAAAGTAACTCCTGCGACAATATTTTCAGTAGTACTTATTCAACTATCATTACTTGGTGCTGCTAGTTATTTTACTTATCACCATTATGTTTCTCCTAAAGAACTGTCTGTTAAATTATCTGAAAAAAGTAAACACATTAAAAAACAACAGACGCAAGTTGATACGTTAAAACTGCAAACAACAGCCCAACTTAGCGTACTTGCTCAGCGCGTAGGTATTTTAACAGCGAGAATGAATCGCATAGATGCTTTGGGTGAGCGTTTAGCAAAAACTAGTGATTACTCTGAATTTGATTTTAATCAGATGCCAGCTGTTGGTGGTCCTGAACAATATTCTGGTATTAGTCAATCGGGAGAGTTAGTTGGTTTGTTATCACAAATGGATATGTTGCTATCCCATTTAGACAATCAACAAGAACAGCTAACATTATTAGAAACAGTAATGTTAAATCATGAAATTCATGATGATAGCTTGATTGCTGGACGCCCTATTAAACGAGGTTGGTTATCATCATTGTATGGCATGAGAAACGATCCTTTTAATGGAAAGTTGACGATGCATAAAGGTGTTGATTTTGCAGGAACCGATGGAGATGATGTTCTGGCAACAGGCGCTGGTGTTGTGACTTGGGCTGGAAAACGCTCTGGATATGGTTTATTGATAGAAATTGACCATGGGGCTGGATTAAAAACACGATATGGTCATGCAAAAGAATTAAAAGTAAATACTGGGGATGTTGTCGCCAAAGGTGAAATAATTGCTTTAATGGGCAATACTGGGCGTTCAACCGGTGCTCATGTTCACTATGAAGTGCTAAATAAAGACAAGCAAGTTAACCCACGTAAATACGTTTATCGCTAATCTAAATTACAATAAAAAAGCCGCTTCTTATTAGCGGCTTTTTTGTAATTACTCATTCACTATTGATCTTTTTTAAATAGTCCCCATCTATATATAAACACAATGAAATTGACCGACTTATTCAGCAACAATTATTTATTGTAATTAGGCTATCTTATCTGCCTAAAATCTATAATAATAAGCGGCAAATTTAGTTCTTATAACTTTCAAAAATCCAATAAAAATAAATGGCCAATTAGATGTTAACAAAGATTTTCACTTCAGTATTTGGTAGTAAAAACGAACGTACACTTAAAAAAATGCGTAAAGTTGTTGCCCTAGTAAATGAGTTAGAGAAAGAGATTGAAGCCCTTTCAGATGAAGAACTCAAACAAAAGACCGCTTATTTTAAAGAGCAAATAGAAGCCGGTAAATCATTAGACGATATTCTTCCAGAAGCATTTGCTGTCGTACGTGAGGCAAGCAAACGTGTATTTAATATGCGCCATTTTGATGCGCAGCTTATTGGCGGTATGGTATTACAATCAGGTCGTATTGCTGAAATGCGTACGGGCGAAGGTAAAACATTAACGGCAACACTACCTGCTTATCTTAATGCCATCAGTGGTGAAGGTGTTCATGTTATTACAGTAAATGATTATCTTGCTGCACGTGATGCTAATTGGAATCGTCCGTTATTTGAATTCCTTGGTATGTCAGTTGGTATTTGTGTTTCAGGTATGGGGCACGAAGATAAAAAAGCGGCTTACGCTAGTGATATCACTTATGGAACGAATAATGAATTCGGTTTTGATTATCTACGCGATAACATGGCTTTCTCTCCAGAAGAACGTGTACAGCGTCCATTACACTTTGCCATCATTGATGAAGTTGACTCGATTTTAATTGATGAAGCCCGTACACCATTAATTATATCTGGTGCTGCAGAAGATAGTTCAGAACTATATCGTAAAGTGAATGAGTTGATTCCTAATCTTAACAAGCAAGATGAAGAAGATACTGAAGAACATACAGGTGTTGGTCACTATACAGTTGATGAAAAGTCGAAACAGGTTCATTTAACTGAAACTGGTCAAATATTCGTTGAAGAAATGCTACAAGAGCATGGACTGATGGGGGAGTTCGATTCATTATTCTCAGCTGCGAATATTAGTTTATTACATCATGTGAATGCTGCGCTTCGTGCTCATATATTATTTGAACGTGATGTCGATTACATTGTAAAAGGCGGTGAAGTTATCATCGTTGATGA
>CALJMY010000071.1 GCA_937981905.1 uncultured Enterobacterales bacterium | reverse complement strand
TCTTTATCTATGGTGACGTTATCTAATGCTGACTATATATTAGTGGCTGTGAAAAGTGGTGATACGCAATCTTTGGTTGGTAACATTTCTAAGTATGTAAATCCTAATACTATTATCGTGAGTTTTCAAAATGGTATTCGTAACGGGGGGTTACTCAAGCAAGGTTTACCTAATCATCAAATATTAACAGCGATGGTACCGTTTAATGTGTTGGCAAAAGGCGATGGTAGATTTCATTGTGGTACTGAGGGTAATTTAGCTATTGAAGATAAAGAGGGTTTAGCGGCGTCATTAATTCATGACTTTGAAGCGTCTAATTTACCAATTAATGTTTATGATGATTTAAAACCGATTCAATGGAGCAAGTTAATCTTGAATTTAAATAATTCAATTAATGCGCTTTCTGGGTTGCCTCTTAAAATACAGTTGTCTGATCGAATGTACCGAAAAGTATTAGCATTAAGTATAAAAGAAGCACTTAAAGTGTTAAATAGAGCTAATATTAAAACAGTTAAAACGGGTAAGGTCGTTGTTCAATTGATTCCTTATATTTTGTTATTACCCAATAGCTTATTTGAAATAGTTGCGTCGTCGATGATTAAAATCGATCCGGCAGCACGTTCATCTATGTATGAAGACTTTATGCTAGGGCGTCATACTGAAATTGATTATCTTAATGGTGAAATTGTAGATCTTGCCAAGCATCTTAATATACCTAGTCCAGTCAATTCAGCCATTATGAATTTAGTTAAAACGGCTGAAAAGCAAAGTAATGGCTCTCCGATGATAAGTGCTAAAGAATTGTTAAACCAAATTGTCGGTTAGTTTATTTACTGTTATTAATTTCCTTATAAACTCAATAATGTTGATCGAAATTGGTACGTACTCTCACTTCAATGTATAATTGCCAGCAATACCGTTTATAACTAAATATAAAAAATATTCCTATAGTTATAACTGGACCGTATAAAAAATCAATCGTTGAGCATTAATACATGACCACTCTTATTAATAAAATCCCGTCTAAAAGTTTATTTGCTGCAGGAGAAGTTGCTTTAGTTGGCGCTGGTCCGGGTGATCCTGAATTATTAACGATTAAAGCATTACGTTTTATCGAGCAAGCTGAAGTCGCGGTTTATGACCGATTAGTGAGTAATGAAATAATGGCGTTATTGCCTGATGATTGTGAACGTATTTATGTTGGTAAAAAACAAGCCGATCATCGTTTACCGCAAGAAGGTATCAATGAAGTCTTAGTTGAACAGGCTAAACTAGGTAAAAAAGTATTACGCTTAAAAGGCGGTGACCCATTTATATTTGGTCGTGGTGGTGAAGAAGCACTGCATATTCTTGATAATGGCGTTAGTTGTCATGTTGCTCCTGGTATGACAGCAGCATCGTCATGTGCAGCTTATGCAGGTATTCCGCTAACCCACCGCGGCGTAGCGCAAGGTTGTAGTTTTATTACAGGTCATTTGCAAAGTGATGGTAACTTAGACTTACCTTGGACTGCATTAAGTGTTGATACACAGACAGTTGTTTTCTATATGGGAATTAACACGTTAAGTACAATTAAAGATGAATTAATTAAGCATGGTCGTAGTGCAGACACACCAGCTGCTATTATTGAAAAAGGTACTCGTCCAGAACAACGTACGATTCGCGGCACCTTAACAACGCTACCAGATATTGTTACTGAACATAATATTAAGCCACCGGCACTTATTATCATTGGTAAAGTGATTGATCAGTTTGATGAAGCACACCTTGATAATACAGGTTATTTCAAAGCGTTAGAGGCTTAAAATGCAATATTTCCCAATATTTGTTGATACTGTTGAGCTGAATGTTTTAGTGGTAGGCGGTGGCGAAGTTGCTACTAGAAAAGTTGAATTGTTACTAAAAACTCACGCTAATATTACTTTAGTTTCTCCTGATATTTCACGAGAAATAGCGAGTTATGTCGCCGACGGAAAAGTAACGTATATTAAACAATATTACGATGAAAGCTTTTTAGATAATGTGCGTATTGTGTTTGTTGCTACAGCTAACTCTGAATTAAATGCTAGCATTAGCAAGCGTGCTAAAGAACTAAGTATTATGGCAAATGTAGTTGATTCACCTGCACTTTGTCACTTTATTACGCCTTCTATTATAGATCGTTCACCAATGGTTTATGCCATAAGTAGCGAAGGTAAAGCGCCTGTATTAGTAAGATATTGGCGAGCAAGGTTAGAAAGCCTTATTCCTAATACATTAGGTGCAATTGCCGATTTTTCAGGTAGTAAGCGCGATATTATCAAGAAGAAATTTATAGATGGTGGCGCTCGTCGTCGTTTTTGGGAGCGGTTCTTCTCATCGAGTGATAGTGGTTATGTTGAAAAACTAGAACCTTTATTTGATCGATTGGTGAATACTGATGAAAGTGAGTTTGCCGAACAAGGTGAGCTATATATTATTAAGGTTTGTGATAATCCAGAAATGCTTTCACTTGCCGCATTACGTCATATGCAACAATCAGATATGGCGTTAAGAGATGTTAATGTTGCTGATGGTGTTGTTGAATTAGTAAGACGTGATGCCAATCTTGATAAGCTTTCAGAATCTGATCACATGCAACAAATAACTGCGTTGTTAAAAGATAATCAACGTGTGTGTTTGTTAACAAAACAACCTATATCAGTATGGCAACAAACTATTGAAGCGTTAAATAACGATTACATTGTGAGAGAATTTACTTCTGCAATTTGTGATCAAAGCAGTTGTGCTTCAAATTGTCCTAACAAGAAAAAGAAGTAAGCTATGAATATTTGGGTAGATGCTGATTCGTGTCCGGTGGTGATTAAAGATATTTTATACCGCGCTGCTCATCGTGCTCAAATTCCCATGACGTTAGTGGCAAATCACGCACTAACAACACCGCCTTCTCCTTATATAAAAACACAAACCGTGAGTTCGGGTTTTGACGTTGCCGATGATGAAATTGTTAAGCAAGTAATTGCTGGTGATTTAATCATTACCAGTGATATACCTTTAGCTGATGAAGTCGTAGAAAAGGGCGCTAAAGCGCTAAGTCCACGCGGTGAATTATTCACTAAAGCAAATATCAAAGCGCGTTTAAACATTCGTGATTTTATGGATACAATGCGTGCTAGTGGTGTTCACAGTCAAGGTCAAGCACCGATGAGTCAAACAGATCGACAAAACTTTGCTAATCATCTTGATACGATTATTCGTGCCTCTATTGCCAAAAAAGCGAGAGAAAATAAAGTCTAAGGTTTGAGTAAATAAAAGGGAGAATATCTATACAAATATGTATAGCGGTGAAGCTAGACGAGTTGATCGATTAGCACCCAACATTCCAATGAAACGCGGTGGTCAAGCAAGTGAAGTAGCAGAAGCGATTAGCTGGTTGTTGTCTGACAAAGCGTCTTATGCGACAGGAACATTTATTGATGTAGCGGGCGGGCGTTAATTGAAGCCTTATAAAGATAAGGCTTCAAGATAATATTGATTACATCTTTTTAACGTATTGAGTAATAATAACAATACGCGTACCGTTTACACGGCCTTCAATGTGTTCTGGGTTGTCAGTTAACGCAATTCCGCGAACTGGCGTACCACGTTTAGCCGTAAAGTTTGCGCCTTTAACTACTAAGTCTTTAATCAAAACAACATTATCACCAGCTACTAAGACTGCGCCGTTGCTATCAAGATGCGGTTCTTCAGAATCAACTTCTGCACTACCTTTGTTTGCCCAAGCTAGTGTGTCTTCTTCTAAATAAAGCATGTCTAATAAATCTTGTGCCCAGCTTTCGCCTGCACCAATTAAACGTTTAAGCATGCGGTAAGCCATAACTTGAACAACAGGAACTTGGCTCCACATACTGTCGTTTAAACAACGCCAATGGTTAACATCTAATGCGTCGGTGCTTTCTATTTCTCCTTGGCATTTTTGACAAATTAATACGCACTTGTCTGAATGTGCTTCTGTAGGTGGTACTTCAAATACGCTTAAGTTGTCATTGCTAGTACATAATTCACATTTTGAATCACTACGTTGTTGTAAAGTTGCTTCGATTGACATGATGTTACCTAAATTTTATGTTAATAGTCTGCAATATGCAGATATACGACCGCATTATATACCTATTTAAAGTAGGTGTATAATGCGACGATATTGAATTATTGACTTAATTCTTTAATAAACTTATCTGATTCTGCAATGGCTGAATTAACATCTTTAATTAAAATACTAATTTCTTGTTTTAATTGTTTAAATTCAACTTCTATCGCATTAATAGCATTGGCGTTTAAGTTATGTTTTAAGTACAAAACGTTATCGTTAAGTGAGGTAAGTACTGGTTCCATTTTTTTCTCAGACAAACGCATTGTTTTTAGCATTCTTGCATAAGATGATTTGGTTGAGTTTAACTGCTTTTGACTATTACGTTTGAAAGTAGCGTTGCTGTATTGCTCTATTTCGCTTTCCCATTCAGCAAATAAAGCTTGAGCTACTGATTCAACTTTTTCTATACGATTACTAACGTTTTCTTTAGCGTCTTTACTTGCTAAATATTGGTCATTTAAGTTGTTATAGATTGTTTCTAGTTCACCGCCTTGAAAATCTATAAGGGTAGATAGCTCTTCTAACGCTGAGCTAAATTGTTCTTGTACACCATTTTGGGCATCGCGAGCATCTTCAACACGATCAACTAGAATATCGCGCTTGTGGATACCAACTTTTTCTAATGCACCATAATAGGCAGACTGACAGCCTGTCAGGCTTAATAACACGATGGCGAATATGAATGACTTTTTCATAAAAATTTCCTTATTAATTGGGTTGATATCAAGATATCATTAATGATTGATATTGTTTCTACGTAAAGGCTAATAACGTGAATATTCAACACTTATTAACAAAGGTTAAATCTACTTTAGCTACTATTCCACCGCTGTTTATGCATGTTTTTTATCGTGCTAAACAAAACAGATTACGAATGGTTGCAGGCTATTTAGCATACGTATCGTTGTTGTCTATTGTACCACTGGTTACGGTAATATTTTCAGTGTTATCAGCATTTCCTGTATTTAAATCTATTCGTGTTCAGATAGAAAACTATGTTTATGGTAATTTTATGCCGACTGCAGGCGATGTGATTCAGCAAACCATTAGTGGGTTTGTCGATAACGCTTCTAAAGGCGGTGCTATTGGTATTGGTGCATTAGTTATATTTGCTTTAATGCTTATTTCTAACATCGACAAAGTACTTAACCAAATTTGGAAAAGCCCGAGTAAGCGCCCGCTTATTATTTCATTTTCTATTTATTGGATGGTTATTACGCTTGGTCCATTGTTTGTTGGCGCAAGTATCGCGATTAGCTCTTATGTTATTTCATTAGGTGGTTTGGAAACTGGCGTACTTGGTGGTGTGATGGAGTTTTTCTTACGTTGGTTGCCATTGTTTTTCTCAGTATTAGCATTTTTAATGATGTATTTAATGGTACCTAATGTACGCGTTCGCTTTACTGATGCACTTATTGGAGCGGTTATCGCTGCTATTTTATTTGAATTAACTAAGCAAGGCTTTGCCTTATATATTAGTAACTTCCCTTCATATCAAGCGATATATGGTGCGTTAGCTGCTATTCCAATATTGTTTGTTTGGGTTTACTTATCGTGGACTGTTGTGTTGATTGGTGCTGAGATTACGGCAGGCTTACCTGAGTTTTATGGTTCAAGAAGTAAGACTTCAACTGAAAATGAAGAAACAGAACAAGATCGGGTGGTTTTATTAGATGATAAAGACAGCCAATCTCAGCAATAAAATAGCATTAAGGTTATATAGAACATGATTGGATTAATACAACGCGTTAAACACGCAAGCGTTGAGGTTGACGGCGAAGTTGTTGGTGATATTAAACAAGGTCTGTTACTTTTACTTGGTATTGAAAAAGAAGACACACCGGCATTAGCAGACAAGCTGTTAAAAAAAGTGATTAATTACAGAGTATTTAACGACGAAGACGGCAAAATGAATTTAAGTCTGCAGGATGTTAAAGGGCAGTTGTTAATTGTGTCTCAATTTACATTAGCTGCTGACACTAGCAGGGGGCTTAGACCGGGTTTTTCTGTAGCTGCAACGCCTAGTGACGCAGAAGTGTTGTATGACTATTTCGTTAAAGCAAGTCATCTTCAAGCCATTGATATTCAAACCGGTATCTTTGGTGCTGATATGGCGGTGTCGTTATTAAATGATGGACCAGTAACTTTTTCGCTTAAAGTTTAATACTGTTTTTATAAGATTACTGGCGTTTAACAGGGTATAACGATGAAAATTAAGTTAATTAAAAAAAGTCAGTTTTTTCCTTTAATGATATGTTCTACATTTTTATTAGTAGGTTGCTCTGGTGATAGTTCATCTGACAATGGTAACTCTGAACCAGTTGCACAAGTCGAAACAGTAATCGCTTCCAATGATAGCCCTACGCCAAAGACTAATGACAGTTCTACTATCAGTTGGTATGTGCCGGCTGTTTCTGCTACATGGCAATGGCAATTGTCTGGTACCGTTAATACAACTTACGACGTTGATATTTACGATATTGATTTATTTGATTCTCCAATTAGTTTAATTCAAGAGTTACAAGCATCGGGTAAAAAAGTAATCTGCTATTTTTCTGCTGGATCATATGAAGAATGGCGTGACGATGCTGATTCTTTTTTAGAAAGTGATTTAGGTAAAGCATTAGATGGTTGGGAAGGTGAGCGTTGGTTAGATGTAAGATCAAGTAATGTAAGAGCCATTATGGAAAGCAGATTAGATTTAGCTAAAGACAAAGGATGTGATGCGGTTGAGCCTGACAATATGGATGGTTACACCAATAACCCCGAATTAGATTTTACAGCTGAAGATCAATTAATTTACAACCGTTTTATTGCTGACGCGGCACATGAAAGATTATTAGGTGTTGGTTTGAAGAATGATCTTGATCAAATAGAAGACTTAGTTACTTATTATGACTTTGCTGTAAACGAACAATGTTTTGAATTTAATGAATGCATTAAACTAATGCCATTTGTAGTTGATGATAAAGCCGTATTTACTGCTGAATACGATGACTTATATGTAAATGATGAGACAACTCGAACAGCATTATGTGCTAATGCATCTAATCTAAACTTTAGTACATTAATACTGCCATTAGATTTAAACGATGAATTTAGGTTAACTTGCCAATAAGTATTTTAAAATTAGCATGTTAATTATAAATTATTAATAGCGCTCAGAAATGAGCGCTATTTTTTTATCTTTTTTATATTTTGCTTATGAATCAATTATTCAGATAGTTCTGATAATGAAACTTGAATTTGTTGTAATTTTGGACGTAGTTTTGTGATGTTATCAGGCCCCATTCGTAGCATTAGTTTTTGAGCTTCAGATAAACCTTCTAATTGTGGGTCGGCATATTTATACATCGCAGATGGTGCAACTACTTTAATTGGATTTCTAATGACTGGAGTTTGTAGCATTTCTTCGATAGCTTGTTCTAATGTGACAAAGAACGTTCCTTGTTCGTAACCAAGCTCCATATAGGCTTCATCTAATAATGGTGCTAGTCCATTCAAATGCGTTATAGCGGTTTCTACATTAATTGAATTGATCATATCTACATAAGCATCGTACCGTTTGTA
>CALJMY010000070.1 GCA_937981905.1 uncultured Enterobacterales bacterium | reverse complement strand
TAGCAGCACCTTCACTTAATGCATTCAACTTACCGTTAGCGATATCACGAGATAATGGCGCCATACCACAGTTTGTACACGGATAAAGCTTGTCGGCATCTACATATTTAAGCGCTTCACGTAATGTCGCAGCCACTTCCTCAGGCGTTTCAATCGTATTACTTGCCACATCAATCGCGCCAACCATTACTTTTTTACCACGAACTAATTTAAGTAAATCCATAGGCACATGCGAGTTATGACATTCTAACGAGATAATATCGATATTAGACTGCTGCAGTTTAGGGAACGCTTCTTCATATTGACGCCATTCAGTGCCCAACGTCTTTTTCCAATCCGTATTAGCTTTAATGCCATAGCCATAACAAATATGCACAGCCGTTTCACACTTAAGTCCTTCAATGGCGCGCTCTAAACACTTAATGCCCCATTCATTCACTTCATCGAAAAACACATTAAATGCAGGTTCGTCAAACTGAATAATATCTACCCCAGCCGCTTCTAATTCTTTCGCTTCTTGATTAAGAATAACCGCAAATTCCCACGCCAGTTTTTCAGGGCTTTTGTAATGATCATCATAAAGCGTATCGATCATCGTCATTGGCCCCGGCAAAGCCCACTTAATTGGTTGGTCAGTTTGCTGGCGTAAAAACTTAGCGTCTTCAACAAACACAGGCTTTTGGCGGCTAACAGGGCCAACAACCGTTGGCACACTTGCATCATAACGGTTACGAATTCTAACTGTTTTACGTTTTTCAAAATCAACGCCGTTAAGGTGTTCAATAAAAGTAGTTACAAAATGCTGACGCGTTTGCTCGCCATCGCTAACAATGTCGATGCCTGCTTGTTGTTGCTCATGCAGCGACACACACAACGCATCACGCTTGCCATCAACTAACTCTTGGTCTTGCAATTTCCATGGCGACCACAGCGCTTCAGGCTCGGCAAGCCAAGAAGGTTTAGGTAAACTGCCAGCGGTAGATGTTGGTAATAATTTTTTCATAATCAATGTTCTTCCAATTCGTTACTTTTATACTTCTAGTTTTAAAGCTTTTTACACTAGGCAATAATGCCGTAATTAGCCGACCACTGATTAAGCACAACTTGATGTGGTTTAATAAAGTTCTCTTGTGCAAATTTACCTTGTTCAAATCCTAATTTGCTACGCTCTTCACGGTCATAAACAATATGTGTTAATGAATGATCTAAGTTCTTCAAACTTGGTTGATAACATGGTCCAGCAACCGCATTGGCATTATAAATCTCAGGACGATAAATCTTTTGAAAAGTCTCCATCGTGCTAATCGTGCTAATTAATTCAAGATTGCTATAATCGTTAAATAAATCACCAAAGAAATAGAACGCCAATGGTGCAACACTATTTGGCGGCATAAAGTAACGAACCTGCAAACCCATCTTCTTAAAATATTGCTCAGTTAACGACGATTCATTCGGCTCATATTCCACACCCAATACAGGATGTTGATTGTCAGTGCGTTGATAAATTTTAGTATCCGACACACTCAAACAAATCACAGGCGGCTTTTTAAAGTTCGCTTTATAAACGTCAGAATTAACAAAATATTGAAACAACTTGCCATGCAGCTCACCAAAGTTTTCAGGAATGCTAAATGATTTTTTCCCCTTGTTATGCTCCGACAACAACACACTAAAATCATAATCACGCACATACGACGAAAAGTTATTACCCACAATGCCGTCAAAACGTTCGTTATTTTTATGATCAACAATAGTGGTTTTCAATACTTCAATTGACGGGAAGCTTTCTCCGCCGCCATCAACGTCAACATCAACCGACACAATTTCTAACTCCACAGAATAACGATCGCCATTCGGATTATCCCAATATGCAAGCGCATTAAATTTGTTATCAATCATGTTTAACGCATTACGTAAATTCTGCTGACGGCTCTCGCCTCTCGCTAAATTCGCAAAGTTAGTCGTCGCACGCGTATTGTCTGCTGGCTGATAGGTTTCATCTAAACTGATGCTTTTAATCGTAAATTTAAAATCTGTATTCATGGTGTTTGATATCCAATTTAGTAATAGAAACCTGCACGAATTCAACAATCAGTCAGCATTTCTTAATATTAGTTTTTGCTTGTGCCTACAACATCAATGATCACATTGGTGTGGGTTAAAAGCAGTGTGTAATTTATACGTGGAATATCACATGAATAAAATTGATATAATTTCATCATTACATGAATATTTTGCATGGGTTTGTTTTTGGGGTATTTGTAGAGATAGTTTGAGGAATAATTTTAGGACTAAATTTAATTGCGTAACTATGCTTAATAAGTTCTTGAACGTAGTTTAAGTCTTAAAATTAATAAATCGAACGTGGCAAATCTATAACACTTAGTGGTATAGCTTGTAGTTAGGAAAGAATATTAATAAAAAAGAATTAAAAGCACTAAAGCTGATGGCTAAGGAGCTCTTGGGTTATTCAAATCTACAGCTTAATAAAGCTGTTAAGTCAGGTGAGTTGATAAAGGTGAAAAAATTATGAGTAATAGTATTTTAGATGTGATGCATGACACAGCCAAAGGCTTAACTAATGCAGGTTCAATGGACATTCAAACGATGCGTGAGTTTGATGTGTTGTGCCTACCTGAAGTAGAACATTATGATGCAGCGGATATCAAAGCCATTCGAGAAAACGCTCATGTGAGTCAAAGTGTTTTTGCAGCGTACTTAAACACAAGTCCTTCGACTGTTAGATCATGGGAACAAGGCGGAAAATCACCACGAGGTGCTTCTTTAAAATTGCTTAACCTAGTGGCACACAAAGGATTAGAAGCGCTAGCTTATTAAATTT
>CALJMY010000069.1 GCA_937981905.1 uncultured Enterobacterales bacterium | reverse complement strand
AATCGCTAATTATGACCCTGTCGATATTGTTTCGCCTTACATCAAAGACAACAAAATTGGCATACTAGCGGACGGTATTCGAATGGGCTTAGATTATTCTCAAACGTGGACATGTTACAACGGCCGTGAACATGCCTGTGGCCAATGTGGTTCTTGTGTTGAAAGATTAGAAGCTTTTGAAAAGAACAATATAACAGACCCCCTTTCATACGAATAAATAATTTATATCCAATACAGGTTAAATTGTTAACCTGTATTTTATTAAAAGTAATGTCTACGTTATTACTCAACCTGCTCTTTTTTTATTCGCACAATATTTTGATAAATGTCATCAGCTTCATTCGTTAATGAAGCATAATGTCTAATATCACCATTTCGTTGAGCATGCATCGCTTGTTCTAATTTAATATCATACTGTTTTTGTAATTTCTTAATTGGATCTTTTTTGAAAAATGAAAACATGATTAATTCCAAAATTATGTAGAAGTATCAATATATACGTTCAAATTTATATTAAGGTTCATTATTGTAAAAACAATGTAAGTGACTACTTAAATTAGATTAAATGACTTTAAAAATACTAAACCTAAGCTAACCGTAAATAATGAACCCACTGTAGAGATTACAATAATATTAGCCGCTAACGCTTCATTACCTTTCATCGCTTTTACCATCACATAACTGGCTGCCGCAGTCGGCGTGCTAGACATTAAAAATAAAATGCCTAGGTCAGTTTTTGAAAATCCACTTAAATAGCCAATGTAAGTAATGATGATTGGCGTAACTACCAGTTTTGCCATTACCGACGCTATTGTAACGCTTTTACTTCCTTTCATTTCTTTAAAAGACAAGCTAGCACCGATACACAATAATGCGATAGGCAATGTTAACTGACTTAAATAGCTACCAGTTTTCATTAAAATAGGATGGACAGGAATATGTAATAAATTAATAACGATACCGCTCACAATACCAATAATTAATGGATTTTTTGCCATACTCGTTAACATAGATACTAAGTTTAATTTTTTCTCTGTAAGCGTTTTAGTTAACGTGTAAATACTTAATATATTGTACAACAAAACAAGAATAGACATGAGAATAGATGCTTTTGCAATACCCTCATCACCATAAAGATTTGTACATAAAGCAAGGCCAACAATAGCTAAATTCCCTCGAAAGCCACCCTGAATATATATTCCTTTCTCTCTATCATTTTTTACAAAAACAAATGCACTGACACTCAATAAAAAAAATACGAGTAGCGTTGCAAGTCCTGCACTGCCAATGATGACGGGATCAAATAATGTTTCTATGTCAGTTGTGATCATACTCATACCAAGAAGTACTGGTAAGGTAATCTTAAAAACGATATTTGAGGCTTGATCAATAAAACTATCACCGATTAAACCGATACGGCGTAATAATAAGCCAATTACAACCATACTAAAAATGGGACCAGTGACAGAGAACGAGAAATTAAGAACAGACAAAAAATCAGAAAACACAATAAAGCCTTTTATATTTAATAATTGAATCTAAGTTTTAATAAACATAGAAATAAAAAACGCCACGGTATAAAGGCGGCGTTTTTAAAAGAGAGTTATAGCAATAGAGAATAAGACTATAGATTTTCAGCTACAGGTTCTACTACAATTCGCTTAGGTTGTACTCGCCCTTGATTATCGATAAAACCAACACCAATAAAGCGTTCTTCATCACCAACAACCATACGAACTAACTCATTTTCACTAAAGTCATTTTCAGCTATGGCAACAGGATTACCATGTAATGCATTAACGCTTAATTCTTCAGTAATATGAGCAACCGGAAAATTGCTTACCGGGCTGTCCATTGGTAAAAGCAGCGGATCGAGATATACCGCAGGTGAAATGTCTTCTTCTGTTGCTTTATCAAACAATGTTTGTAACTCAACTAACGAAATCATTTTATCTTGTGGATAAGTCGCTACTTCTAATCGGCGTAACATCGTAATGTGCGCGCCACAGTTTAGCATTTCACCCAAATCATCAATGATGGTTCGGATATAAGTGCCTTTACTTACATGAATTTCAAGCTCTAGTTCATCACCTTCGTGACGAATAAATAGCAATTCAAACACATTAATTTCACGGGCCTCACGTTCAATAGTGATACCTTGACGAGCATAATGATATAAAGGCTTACCTTGATGCTTTAACGCTGAAAACATTGACGGTACTTGCATCGTTTTACCACGAAAGAACTCAAGTTTTTCAAGTAACGTTTCGTTAGTAAAATTAATGTCTCGAGTTTGAACGACCTCACCATCACTGTCTGATGTATCGGTACGTTCGCCTAATTTAGCAATCACACGGTAACGCTTATCAGACTCAAGTAGATATTGTGAAAACTTGGTTGCTTCGCCTAAACAAATAGGCAACATACCTGTTGCTAAAGGATCTAATGCACCTGTATGTCCCGCTTTTTGCGCGCCATACAAACGTTTTACTTTTTGCAGCATGTCGTTAGAACTATGACCTGTTGCTTTGTCTAACAATAAAACGCCATTTAATAGACGTCCCTTACGCTTACGAGCCATTATTTTTCCTCAGAACTAATATCAGAATCTTGATCTAACTCTGCTTCTGGGTTGTTTGCTTTGTCTATACGTACCGCTTGGTTTACTAGAGACGTCATGCGGATACCTTCGCTTAATGACTTGTCATAGAAAAACTTAAGCTCAGGCACAATACGTAAACGCATCGCACTGCCCATCATACTTCTTAATAATGGCGCATGTTCATTTAAGCGTAAAATAGCGGCTTTTATGTTGTCTGAATCATCATTTAAAATAGTGAAATAGACTTTTGCGTATGATAAATCACGTGACAAATCTACTTCGTTCACTGTGATCATACCAAAATCTTGTGCTTTAACTTCACGCGATACTATTTGCGCGAGTTCTTTTTGTATTTGCTGCGCCACTCGGCGGCTGCGACTAAATTCTCTAGCCATGGTAACTCCTAATGCAATAATGATTTATTGCTTAATAAACACGAATGGGGGCGCTAATAAATTAGCTCCCCCATTCTACTATTATCAAATTATTTCAATAATATACGTTTTACTTATAGTGAACGTTCAATGGTGATGATTTCAAATACTTCAATTTGATCACCAACTTTAACATCGTTGTAGTTCTTCACACCAATACCACATTCCATGTTGTTTCGTACTTCTTGTACATCATCTTTAAAGCGACGTAGAGATTCTAGTTCGCCTTCGTAGATTACAACATTATCACGTAATACGCGGATTGGTTGAGTACGTTTAATTGTACCTTCAGTAACCATACAACCAGCGATTGCGCCAAACTTAGGAGAACGGAACACTTCACGTACTTCTGCAAGACCGATAATATCTTGTCTATATTCAGGAGCAAGTAAACCACTCATCGCAGATTTAATTTCGTTAATTAAATCGTAGATGATGCTGTAGTAACGCATATCTAAGTTTTCATTTTGGATAACTTTACGTGCAGTTGCGTCAGCACGAACGTTGAAACCAAGCATGATAGCGTTTGAAGCTGCAGCAAGTGTTGCATCAGTTTCAGTAATACCACCAACACCACTGCTGATAATATTTACTTTAACTTCGTCAGTAGACAATGTCTCTAATGAACCTGAAATAGCGGCTAATGAACCTTCAACGTCAGTTTTTAAGATAACGTTTAATTCAGAACATTCGCCAGCAGTCATGTTAGAGAACATATTCTCTAATTTAGCTTTTTGTTGGCGAGCAAGTTTCAAGTCACGGAATTTACCTTGACGATAAAGTGCAACTTCACGAGCTTTACGATCATCACTAACAACAGTCGCTTCATCACCCGCTTTAGGAACAGCTGATAAACCAAGAATTTCAACTGGGATACTAGGACCCGCAGACTTGATATCTTTACCATTTTCATCACGCATAGCACGAACACGGCCATACTCGAATCCACAAAGAATGATATCACCGTGGTTTAACGTACCTTCTTGAACTAATACTGTTGCAACTGGACCACGACCTTTATCAAGACGAGATTCAATAACAACACCAGCAGCATGGCCTTCGTCAGTTGCTTGTAATTCAAGTAGCTCAGCTTGCATTAAGATAGATTCTAGTAATGCATCAACACCAGTACCTTCTTTTGCTGAAACGTGACAGAACTGAACGTCGCCGCCCCATTCTTCTGGAATAACATCAAGAGCAGATAGTTCGTTTTTAACACGATCAGGATCTGCGCCTTCTTTATCAATTTTGTTCACAGCAATGATGATTGGCGCGCCAGCAGCTTTAGCATGTGCAACAGCTTCTTTAGTTTGTGGCATAACACCATCATCAGCAGCAACAACAATGATTACAACATCAGTTGCTTGAGCACCACGTGAACGCATTGCGGTAAACGCAGCATGTCCAGGAGTATCTAAGAACGTGATCATTGAACCGTCAACATCTACATGGTAAGCACCAATATGCTGCGTGATGCCACCGGCTTCGCCAGCAGCAACTTTCGCTTTACGAATGTAATCAAGTAATGAAGTTTTACCGTGATCAACATGACCCATGATAGTAACAACAGGAGCACGATTTTTTTGAGTACCTTGTTCGCCACGTTCAGAAAGTACAGAGTGCTCTAATTCATTTTCACGAACTAGGACTACTTTGTAATCCATCTCACCACAAATTAGCTCTGCAGTTTCTTGGTCAAGTACTTGATTAATGGTCGCCATAACGCCCATTTTCATTAAGTTCTTGATAACTTCTGTTGCTTTAACTGACATTTTTGAGGCCAATTCAGACACAGAAATTGTTTCACTTAAACGAATTTCAGACTTAGCAACAACCGCTGACTTATCAAAGCTTTGGCTAATAGAAGTAGGTGCACTAAGTGTTCCTTTCTTACCACGACCACGACCACGAGTTGGTTTAGGTGCTTCTTTTTTCTTTTTCTTAGTAACCGGTTTCTTTTTACGAACACCAGTTTCTTCTTGACGATCTTGCTTGTCTTCAGCTTCACGAGCATAAGTAGAAGAAGTTGTATGGTAATCAGCTTTTTTCTCAGCTTCTTTACGCGCTTTTTCTTCATCAGCCCAACGAGCAGCATTTTCTTCTGCTAACTTCTTAGCAGCAATAGCTTCTTGTTCAGCAGCCGCTTTAACATTCGCCGCTAATAATTCAGATTGACGTTGTTTAAGTGCTTCTTCTTCTTTTGCTAATTCAGCGGCTTTTGCTGCTGCTTCAGGATCTTCTGATGCTTTAGCTAAAGCTGCTTTTTCTTTAGCAATTGCAGCTGACTTATCTGCAGCTTCTTTTTCTGCACGTTTCGCTGCATCTAATTTAGCTTTATCTTCAGCGGCTTTTTTCGTCGCTGCTTCACGAGAAATACGAGCTTCTTCGTCAACTTTAGCTTGTACTTCTGCTTGAGCTGCAGCTTCAATTTGTTCTTGCTGCGCTTCTTCTGCTGCGTCACGTTTTACGTAAGTACGTTTTTTGCGTGTTTCAACGGCAACAGTACGGCCTTTATCACCAGAACCAACTTTCAACGTAGACTTAGTCTTACGTTGTAAAGTCATTTTCGAAGGTGTAGCTTCGCCGCCATGTTGACCTGAAAGCAATTCAAGTAAGGCTTGTTTTTCTTCTAATGACACATTGTCATTTTGGCTCTTTTTAAAGCCAGCTTCTGATAATTGCTCGATTACACGCTCTACAGGTGCACCGATTTCATCAGCTAAGCTTTTGACTGTTAACTCTGACATAGTAATAATTCCCCTTGCCTTACTTATTCTTGCTCGTCGCTAAACCAACAAATGTTACGCGCAGCCATGATAAGCTCGCCTGCATGCTCAGCACTTAATTCTTCGATTGACTCTAAATCATCGACGCCTTGCTCTGCTAAATCTTCTAAAGTCACAACACCTATGCTTGCTAAAACAAACGCTAGGTGGCGCTCTAAACCTTCTAATGCTAATAAATCGTCAGCAGGGTGAACACCTTCAAGCGACTCTTCAACCTTTAATGCTGATGTTGTTAATGAACTTTGCGCACGTTCGCGTAATTCATTTACTAGATCTTCATTGAATCCATCTATTTCCAATAACTCGTTAACTGGTACATAAGCGATTTCTTCTAATGAAGTAAATCCTTCTTCTACCAATACTTGAGCAAAGTCTTCTTCAATATCAAGCTCTTTGATAAATAGAGAAACAACTTTGTTATCTTCAGCTGAATGTTTTTCTTTTAGTTCGCTAACTGTCATTACGTTTAGAGTCCAGCCAGTTAACTGACTCGCTAAACGAATATTTTGACCGTTACGACCAATAGCTTGTGCAAGATTGTCATCTTCTACAGCCAAATCCATGCTATTTTCGTCTTCGTCAACAATAACGCTAACAACTTCAGCAGGTGCCATTGCATTGATAACATATTGAGCAACATTATCGTCCCACAATACGATATCGACACGTTCGCCGCCTAATTCACCAGACACAGCTTGTACACGTGAACCACGCATACCAACACAAGCACCTACTGGATCGATACGTTTATCATTACTTTTCACAGCAATTTTCGCACGAGAACCAGGATCACGAGCTGCGCCCATGATATCTAACATTTGTTCGCCAATTTCTGGCACTTCAATGCGGAATAATTCGATCAACATATCTGGATGAGTACGACTCACACATAATGAAGGACCACGAGTATCTTCTTTAATGGTATATAACAAACCACGAATTCTGTCACCTGGACGGAAAGATTCACGCGGTAAGCGATCATCTTTAAAGATAATAGCTTCTGCATTGTTACCTAAATCAATGATTACACTGTCACGTGTGCTCTTTTTAACAACACCTGTAACTAGATCACCAATTTGATCACGGTATTCGTCTACAACCATTTCACGTTCGGCTTCACGTACTTTTTGTACGATAACTTGCTTAGCAGTTTGTGTTGTAATACGGTCAAAAATAACTGATTCAATTTCATCTTCAATAAAATCACCCAATTGAACAGTTTCATCATCATACTGTGCAGCAGATAATGTAATTTCGCTTAATGGGTTTTCTAAATCTTCGTCTGCAACCACTAACCATCGACGGTAAGTATCGAATTCGCCAGTTTTACGATCGATGTCTACACGAACTTCAATTTCTTTTTCAGCTTTCTTTTTAGTTGCACTTGCTAGTGCAATTTCTAATGCTTCAAAGATCTTCTCGCGAGGTACGCCTTTCTCGTTAGACACAGCCTCTGTAACTAACAATATCTCTTTGCTCATTTCAGGAGTCCTTATTTTTCTAATTTTAAAATTGCGGAACGATATTAGCTTTTTTAACGTTAGCTAATGCAATCGTATATTCTTGGTTGTCGACTTTTATTGTCGCCATTTCTCCATCAACACCAACAATTTCGCCTTTAAAATTACGACGACCATCCGTTGGCATGACAGTTTGTAGTGTGATCATTTCTCCAATATGTGCACTGTAATGTTTCGCTTTAAATAACGGGCGATCCATTCCAGGTGAAGAAACTTCAAGGTTATATTCGTTAGTGATTGGATCTTCGACATCCAA
Source organism: uncultured Enterobacterales bacterium (assembly GCA_937981905.1). GTDB lineage: Bacteria > Pseudomonadota > Gammaproteobacteria > Enterobacterales > Psychrobiaceae > Psychrobium. The sequence goes on along the minus strand of CALJMY010000069.1, from coordinate 7,204 downwards.
CACAGCACTCACTTGACGACTAACCTCAGCACAGGCATCAACATCTATTCCATTTTCATGATCAATGAAGATCCGTAAAATAGAATGCTTACCAGCACGTATATATTCAATTCCAACTAATTCAAAACCAGCTGCTTCTACAGCAGGTTCCAGCATATCTGTTAAGCGATTATCGATAGTAGACAACACCCACTCCTAAATATTTCTTAAACTCAAAAACCAAAAAAGGGCATAAAGCCCAGTTTAATAGCAAACAATCAGCTTGCTTTATGTCATACAGGTAATAAAAAACCCCGACTAAAAAGCGGGGCTTAAAACTGGACCCTGTTACCAAGTTGCCTTGATAGCCATACATTACATGTTTCATTAATATATGGGCTTGGGTATATGTAAATCATTACTTTTAGTCACTATCGAGCAGCCGCTCTAGACCATGACTAATTCATTACATAAAGTAGATGGCGGTGATTATACGCTTCAAGTATAAAATTTCAACCTACAATCACCGTCATATAGTGAGTTAACTGGTAAAATGTAAATAATATACATAATAAATTTAAATCTATTGTTTTAATTATCGATAATACAGTTCTACTACATCGAACTACATAATGATTATTAAAAATAATAAATTATTTAACCAACAAATTTTAAACAATAAAAAACCTGTAATCCAATGGATTACAGGTTTTCGAATTGGTGCGGATGGGGGGACTTGAACCCCCACGAGCATAGCTCACCACCCCCTCAAGGTGGCGCGTCTACCAATTCCGCCACATCCGCATATATTTTTATTAATAACATTTATGAGGGGAATGTTATTAATTTTATTATTAAGCCTAAGCCCAATAATTTTTATTCAGGTACTGAACCTTCATTAGATACTGGAGCAACAACTTCTGGTACTTTAGCACCTTCAACTTGTTCAGTAGCTAAGTTTTCAAATTCATCTGTTTTATTAGAACGTTCAGCAGTAATACCACCTAGAATCAAACTAATAACAAAGAATACAGCTGTAAGAACACCAGTGCTACGAGTTAAAAAACTACCGGCACCTGATGAACCAAATACTGAACCAGAAGCACCGCTACCAAACGACGCGCCCATATCAGCACCTTTACCTTGCTGAACTAAAACTAAACCAATGATTGCTAAAGCAACAATTAAATAAATTACAATAAGAACTTCGTACATTACAAGCTACTCTGTGCGTGCTGGCAAATAGACATAAACTTATCACTTACTAGACTGGCTCCGCCAACTAGTGCGCCGTTTATATCATCTTGCTTGAATAGTTCAGCAGCGTTTTTTTCATTGACACTGCCGCCATATAAAATTCGTACACCTTGCGCTATTTCATCATTATGCTTTGCTAAATGATTACGTATGAAGTGATGAACTTCTTGCGCTTGTTGTGGTGTTGCGCTTTTCCCTGTACCTATTGCCCAAACGGGTTCATAAGCAATAATACCGTCTTTAAAAGATTCGATACCAGTCAGGTTTATTACAGCATCTATATCTCTAGAAACAATATCAAACGTTAGATTATTGTTACGATCATTTTCAGTTTCACCAGTACACAAAATTGGCGTTAATTGATTCATTAACGTTGTTTGATACTTTTTAGCAACTAACTCTGGTGTTTCACCAAATATAGCTCGGCGTTCTGAATGACCAACAATAACAAATTCAGTTTGTAACTCTTTAAGCATTGATACTGATATTTCACCAGTAAATGCACCTGAAATTTGTTCACTTACAGTTTGTGCTCCAACTTTTAAAATACTATCCGTATTTTCATTAAGTTGTACCAATGTATCAATATAGACACTAGGAGGACAAATAAGAACATCAACATTACTAATGTTAATAGAATTAAATACATGAGCAAATTCACTTAGTAGTGATTTAGTCCCGTTCAATTTCCAATTACCAGCAATTAATGGTGTAAGTTGACTCATTGTTGTCCCCTATAAAAGCGGTGGAGATAGTAACGATTCTTAGTCTTGGATACAAGAGCGAACGTTAAATAAATTAACATTTAAAACTGTTCGCTTTTTTTTTAACCCAAAAATAATAATAAACTAACTTCACCAAAATAGATTTAAAACTACCTTAACCACAAACCTTAGTAACAACTTCACTAATATCAGTAGCATGCTTTAATACATCTGCGTCATTAACACCTTCAACCATAACACGAATTAAAGGTTCAGTTCCTGACTTTCTAAGTAATACACGACCTTGGTCACCTAACGATTCTTCAGCGGCTTTAACGGCATTCAACACTTGCGGATTGTTTAAAGGATTATCTGCCCCACTAAATTTAACGTTAATTAACAGTTGTGGTAATAACGTCATTCCTTTACGTAACTCTTTAAGGGTTAATCTTGATTCACACACAGCCATTAAAATAAGCAACGCGGCTACTACGCCATCACCGGTTGTATTATGATCGAGCGAAATAATATGGCCTGAGTTTTCGCCGCCTATCTTCCAATCGTTTTTTGTTAACTCTTCTAACACATGGCGATCACCAACATCGGCTCTCACAAATGAAATACCTAAGTTTTTTAATGCTATTTCAAGACCTAAATTACTCATTTTGGTGCCAACAACACCGCCACCTAATCGTCCTTTTTTAAGCGCTTCTCGAACAATAATAAATAATGTTTCATCGCCATCAAGTGCACTTCCGTCACTATCAACCATCATTAATCGGTCGCCGTCACCATCTAGGGCAATCCCCATATCAGCTTTTTGAGCAATAACTTCCTTCTTAAGATTAGCAAGGTCAGTTGCGCCATAGCCGTCGTTAATGTTTAGCCCGTCGGGGTTGCAACCGATAGCAATAACTTCAGCACCTAGTTCTCGAAATACTGCCGGTGCAATGTGATATGTTGCACCGTGAGCACAATCAACTACAATTTTTAAATGATTGAGTGATAACTGATTAGGCACGTTACTTTTACAAAACTCAATATAACGACCAGCGGCATCATCAATACGACTTGCTTTACCTAGTTTTTCAGAAGGTACACAGCTCATGCCTTTATCAAGTTCAGCTTCTATCGCTAATTCTAAATCATCATCCAGTTTTGTCCCATCTGCTGAAAAGAACTTAATACCATTGTCATAATAAGGATTATGTGATGCACTAATTACAATACCTGCTTCACCGCGAAACGTACGTGTTAAATATGCCACTGCTGGCGTTGGCATTGGGCCTAATAATTCAACATTGATACCAGCGGCTGATAAGCCTGCTTCTAATGCTGACTCAAGCATGTAACCTGAAATACGAGTGTCTTTACCAATGAGTACTTTTTTTGTACCTACCGTTGAAAAAACACGTCCTGCTGCATAGCCCAATTTCATAGCAAATTCTGGGGTGATAAATCCTTCACCAACTTTCCCGCGAATTCCATCAGTACCAAAATATTTACGTTGTGACATAGTTATCCTTAATTTCTTACTTATTTAACAACAATGAATGTTGTTTCTTAATTTTTTCAATTTATTTTAGAGAGCATTTTGAACTGTACTTAATATTTTAAGCATCTCTGATGTCTCTTTCACATCATGTACTCGCACAATTGATGCACCATTTTGCACACATAATAACGCACCAGTAAGGCTTGAAGCTAGGCGTTCATCTGTTTTTAAATTTAAAAGATGATCAAACATACTTTTTCTAGATAACCCTGCTAACAATGGCAAACCATAATCAGAGAAGTCATTAAAGTGCTTTATTAGACTATAATTATGTTCCATTGATTTGCCAAAACCAAAACCTGGGTCGAGAATAATATTCTCAAGCTGAATCCCCCCTTGCTGACAAGCATGTATACGCTCATCAAAGAATGATTTAATTTCACTTACACAATCTTTATAGCTAGGATTTTCTTGCATATTTTGGGGTTGCCCTTGCATATGCATTAAACAAACAGGAACATTTAATTGCGCGGCCGTTATTAATGCATTAGGTTGGTTTAACGCGCGAACATCATTGATTAAATTTGCACCGGCATTAACCGATTCTTTCATGACAATGCTTTTGCTGGTATCAATTGAAATCCAAACATCACTTTCACGTTTAATAGCTTCAATAACGGGTATGACACGTTCTAATTCTTGTATCTCGCTCACTAAGGCAGCACCAGGTCTTGTTGATTCCCCGCCAATATCAATAATAGATGCACCATGATTTATCATTTTGAGTGCTTGATTAACCGCAGCATCAATATGATTAAATTTTCCACCATCAGAAAATGAATCTGGTGTTACATTTAAAATACCCATCACCTGAGGTGTTGATAAGTCTAATATTTTATTTTTATGTGAAATTTTCATAACAATATTTACACGCTTTTCATTCAATATTTCATACGGTTTATAAACGAATGATCATAAAAAAGCCCCGATTAACGGGGCTTTTTATTAATGCTTCAATTTATGTTGGAGTATCTGTTGATGTCTCGCCTGAATCAATATCTGATTTTGGTTTATCAGCCGTCTCTTCAGTCTTAGTGTTTGTTGTTGCACCGCCTGTTGGCGTATTGTTTGAAGAATCATCATTAGCCCAATCAGCTGGTTGACGAACTTCGACACGTGCTAGCAAGTCATCAATCTGGGCAGCATCAATTGTTTCGTACTTCATTAACGCATCTTTCATGGTGTGTAATACATCCATATTGTCACGTAATATTTGTTCAGCACGTTGATAATTTTTGTTAATTAATGCTTTAACTTCATTATCAATATCAATCGCTGTTTGATTAGATATTTTCATTGAACGTTGATAAGGGTCGTTTTCTTCTTCAGCGTAAAGTAATGGTCCCATCTTTTCAGAAAGTCCCCATTGCGTTACCATTCTGCGTGCAATAGAAGAAGCACGTTCGATGTCATTAGATGCACCCGTTGATACTTTATCAACACCGTAGATAATTTCTTCGGCAATACGTCCACCATAAAGAGATGAAATATTACTTTCTAAATACTCTTTAGATTGACTGAATCTATCTTGTTCAGGTAAGTACATGGTTACACCTAGCGCACGGCCACGTGGAATAATACTAACCTTATAAACTGGATCGTGGTCTGGTACAAAGCGTCCAACAATTGCATGCCCTGCTTCATGATAAGCTGTCATTTCTTTTTCAGCTTCGTCCATTACCATTGAACGTCTTTCACTACCCATCAATATTTTATCTTTAGCTTTTTCAAATTCTTCCATGTTAACGGTGCGTTTTACAGCACGAGCGGCAAATAGTGCAGCTTCGTTAACTAGATTAGCTAAATCAGCACCAGAAAAACCAGGTGTACCACGAGCAATAACACTCGCTTTAACATCATCACCTAATGGAACTTTACGCATATGAACTTTTAAAATTTGCTCTCTACCACGAATATCAGGTAAGCCAACAGTCACTTGACGGTCAAAGCGGCCTGGGCGTAATAACGCATCATCAAGTACATCAGGACGGTTAGTCGCAGCAATAACTATAATGCCCTCGTTACCTTCAAAACCATCCATTTCAACTAGCATTTGATTTAATGTTTGTTCGCGCTCATCGTTACCACCACCCATGCCAGTACCACGTTTACGGCCAACAGCATCAATTTCATCAATAAAGATAATACAAGGAGCAGATTTTTTAGCCTGTTCAAACATGTCACGTACACGTGATGCACCAACACCAACAAACATTTCAACAAAGTCAGAACCTGAAATTGTGAAAAATGGTACTTTAGCTTCACCGGCAATAGCCTTAGCTAATAATGTTTTACCAGTTCCCGGAGGACCTGTTAATAAAACACCTGTTGGAATGCGTCCACCGAGTTTTTGGAATTTAGTAGGTTCACGCAAGTAATCAACTAATTCAGACACTTCTTCTTTTGCTTCATCACAACCTGCAACATCAGCAAATGTCGTGTTAACTTGATCTTCACCCATTAATTTTGCTTTAGACTTACCAAACGACATAGCGCCTTTACCGCCACCGCCGCCGCCTTGCATCTGACGCATAAAGAATATCCATACACCGATAAGCAGGATCATTGGGAACCAAGAAATCAAGATAGAAGTAAGCATGCTAGATTCTTCAGGCGCTTGGCCTTGAACTTTTACATTCTTAGTAATCAGTTGATTCATTAAATCTTTATCATACATAGGTACAACAGTTGTAAACTGCGAACCATCACGGCGTTTACCAGTGATAATTTTACTACTTTGGTCAATTGAAACTTCGCCAATACTGCCACGATCAACTTCTTTAACAAATGATGAATAATCTAAATTATTCGTGCTAGTACTGTCAGTATTAAATCCGTTAAAAACAGACATTAAAACTACAGCAATCACAAGCCACAGTATTAGATTTTTAGCCATATCACTCAATGTAATGATCCCTTAAATATAATTAGAAAATTGTTCTGTTAAACAGATTACTATACTTTATAACCTGTCGCTACTATATAGACTTCTCTCGAGCGATCTCGTGATGAATCTGGTTTTCTGGTACGAACTACTTTGAACATAGACCGGACTTCTTTAATATAATCTTCATATCCTTCACCCATAAATACTTTTACAGCAAAAGCTCCATTGGGCGCTAGCACTTGTCGACACATATCTAATGCTAATTCAACAAGATACATTGCACCTGGTTGATCTATTGCAGCGTTCCCACTAAGGTTAGGCGCCATATCTGATAAGACTACATCCACTTTTTTATCACCAACACGATGTAAAAGCGCTTCTAACACTTGCTCCTCTCGGAAATCTCCTTGCAGAAAAGCAACACCAGGTAATGCATCCATTGGTAGAATATCACATGCGATAACAGTACCTTTATCTCCAACTTCTTTAGCTGAGAACTGAGACCACCCACCAGGTGCTGCCCCTAAATCAACAACAGTCATACCAGGTTTCAATAATTTATCTTTAAGCTGAATCTCCTCTAACTTAAAAACTGCACGCGAACGTAACCCTAGTTTCTGTGCTTTTTGCACATAATGATCGTTAAAATGCTCTTCAATCCAACGATTACTACTTTTGGTCCGGGTTTTTCTCTCATGCTTCACTTTTATATTCTCTTTACGGGCCTAATTCACACATAGGCAATAGTATTAAATACATTATGGGGGTAAAATACAGTCTTTCAACCCTAATATAGTGAATTATCTACTAATGAGTTTAACC
>CALJMY010000068.1 GCA_937981905.1 uncultured Enterobacterales bacterium | reverse complement strand
TAGCCCGTAGAAGCACACCTCGCCGTTAATACTGTCGATAACATTTGTCATTACCGTTTCACCAAACATTCTATTGAGATTATTGATAAAATCTTCAATCTCAAGTTCATCGTTTAATGCAATCTCAAGCACGGTGTTAACCGCTTGATAGAACAAACCACGCTCAACGGTATTATCGTTATATTGTAAGAACGTGCCGACTTGTTCAATCGTTTCTTCAAGATCGCCTAGGGCTAAGTTGATTAAGATTTTAAGCTCTAAAATCGTCAATTGTCCCCACACTGTGTTCTCGTCAAACTCAATACCAATTAACGTTTTAATATCCGTATAGTTATCTAACTCGCTCGCTTCTAAACGATCTAATAAATTCGCTAATGCTTCTTCGTCTAGGCTATGAATGTTTAAAATGTCTTCACGATATTCAATCGACTTATTAGTGTTATCCCAAATAAGGTCATCGACTAAATATACTTCAGAATAATCAGGGACTAAAATACGACAAGCCACGCCAATATCAGTAAATTCAGCCACGTAAGCTTCTTTACCTAAATCTTTTAAAATGCCAAATAAGTTGTCACATTCCTCATCAGTCGTGCCTGAGAAATCCCAATGACAGAAATCATAATCTTGCTTGTCACTAAAGAATTTCCAAGAAATAACGCCTGTTGAATCAATAAAGTGATCTACAAAATTTTCAGGCTCACTTACCGCTGCTTGTTCAAACGTTGGCTTAGGCACATCATTAAGACCTTCAAAACTTCGACCTTGCAATAGCTCGGTTAAGCTGCGCTCTAATGCCACTTCAAAACTGGGATGCGCGCCAAATGAAGCAAATACGCCGCCCGTTTTAGGATTCATTAACGTTACGCACATTACAGGGAATATACCGCCTAATGACGCGTCTTTCACGACAATAGGGAAACCTTGTGCTTCAAGCGCGTCAATGCCCTCTTGAATGCTTGGGTATTGCGCAATAATTTCTTTAGGTACTTCTGGCAGTACAATCTCTTCGCTGATAATTTGCTTTTTAACGGCACGCTCAAAAATTTCAGATAAACACTGCACTTTCGCTTCATTCAGGTTATTACCCGCACTCATACCATTACTTAAAAACAAGTTCTCAATTAAGTTAGACGGGAAATAAACAATCTTGCCATCGCTATGACGCTTATAAGGAATAGAACAAATACCACGTTCTACATTACCCGAATTAGTATCCGTTAAATGTGATGCACGAAGCTCGCCCTGTTCGTCATAAATTTCTCGCGTGTAATCATCTAAAATGTCAGTTGGCATTGCATCGTCATCACCCGCTTTAAACCACTTTTCATTCGGGTAATGAACAAAATCACGATTAGCAATTTCGTTGCCAAAGAATTGGTCGTTATAAAAAAAGTTACAGTTTAAACGTTCAATGAATTCGCCAAGCGCTGAACATAATGCACTTTCTTTAGTAGAACCTTTACCATTGGTAAAACACATCGGCGATGCCGCGTCACGAATATGAAGTGACCAAACGTTTGGCACAATATTGCGCCACGAGGCTATTTCAATCTTCATGCCTAAATCAGACAATGTTTTAGTCATTTGCGCAATAGTCTGCTCCAGTGGTAAATCTTTACCTTGTACAAAAGTAGCGGTGCCGTCATCTGGCAGAGCCATCAACATTGCTTGTGAATCATCTTGCAAGCTAGTTACGGCTTCAACAATAAACTCAGGACCTTTTTGAACAACCTTTTTAACCGTACAACGTTCAATAGAACGTAAAATACCTTGGCGATCACGATCGCTAATACTGTCTGGTAACTCAACTTGAATTTTAAATTGTTGGTTATAACGATCTTGCGGATCAACAATATTGTTTTGCGCTAAACGAATGCCGTCAGTAGGAATATCACGCGATAAACAATAGACTTTCACAAAATAAGCCGCACACATTGCTGACGATGCTAAAAAGTAATCAAACGGTCCTGGCGCACTGCCGTCACCTTTATAACGAATAGGTTGATCGGCAATAACGGTGAAGTCATCAAACTTAGCTTCTAGTCTAAGATTATCGAGAAAATTTACGTTGATTTCCATGGGGGGTTCCAGTGTCGTTTGTGACAATAAAGCACAGTGATCTAATTGGAGGAGATTATCTTATGTTTTGATGAAATAGTCTTGGATTAATTGCCCCTAATTCAAATCTCTTTCATCAATCGTTATTTCTGGTAAATAGAGGTGAAAAAAATTATTATTAACTTTTGTTCTAGATGATTCTTAAATGCCCAAGCTAATTAATGGTGATTACTCGCAAATAAAGCACCTACTTGAGCGAGATAATATTAACATTATGCTTGCTAACTCTCCTGTGACTAATAATGGTAATGTGCTAGTTGCAATCTGTTGTGTCTATATATTTCCAGCATTGATACCATTTAACGAGTTAATGTATTGGCTTTTATATACATTTTTAATAGCTTTATTACGTATTAAGTTGCGGCAGCACTATCTAAAAAGAAATATAGAAACTCCAGAAGATGTTAAAAAATGGCGAGCTATTTTCATAACAGCATCATTTTTAGCAGGTAGCAGCTGGGCTTATGCAAGTTGGTTTTTTGTACTACCTGAATACCCATTATATATGGCTTTTATGGCAGGAACTTTAATGGCAATTGCCGCTGCATCTATTGGTTCTAATGGCGGTTTCTTTTTATCATTTATAAGCTTTTCAATTCCATCGTTATTACTATTAACTCTTAAGTTTTTTTTAATGGATAATGAACTCTCTAATATTTCTACATTCTTTATGCTTGCATTAACAGTAGGATTTATTTTTTTTGCACATGGCTATCAAAAATCTATATTTGAGACTCTTGGACTAAAATATCAAAATAAAGAACTGTTAGATAAATTAGAAAGTAATAACATCGAACTATCTTATCAAATGAAATTAGCCCAAGAAGCTAACAGACAAAAGTCGCATTTTTTAGCTGCTGCTAGTCATGATTTACGCCAACCACTCCAATCTTTAACTTTATTTAGCGATATACTCAAATTTCAAGTCCAATCAGCCGATGCTAAATTAACACTCCAAAAAATAGAACAGTCAATTCAAGCCTTAAGTTCCTTATTTAATGCCTTACTTGATATTTCTCAATTAGAAGCCGGAGCAATTAAACCTCATAAACAACATGTAGATCTTAATAAATTATTTAATGAATTACATAATAGTTTTTACGAGCAAGCGAAAGTAGAAGGTATTGAATTATCAATTGACGCAAATAATATGTTCGTTTTTACTGATCCTCAATTACTTAAGCGGTGTATCTCAAATTTAATCATTAATGCAGTTAAACATAGCAAAGGTAATAAAATTCTTATCAGTGCCTCTTATTTACAAGAAAAAATAGAAGTAAAAGTTACTGACAATGGGCAAGGAATCCCTCTAAACGAACATCAAAATATATTCATTGAATTCCATCAACTAAATAATCCGGAACGCGAACGAAGAAAAGGACTTGGTTTAGGGCTAGCCATTGTTAAGCAAACATGTGAATTATTATCACACGAGATTACAATCAATTCATCTGTCGATAATGGGTGTAAATTTTCTATTACGCTAGAAGAAGGAAAAGATAATACATTTTTATCATTTAAACCGCCTATCATTCAACGTAATTTAAGTGGTAAAAAAATACTTATCATTGATGATGAAAAAGACATTCGTGAAGCGATGGAAATACTGTTTAATCGTTGGGATATGCAAGTGGAGACAGCAGCTAGTGAAGACGATGTTAAAACATTAATTAATAATAATTACCAACCCGACGTTATTGTTTCAGATTATCGTTTACCAGATAATAAAACAGGTTCTATGATGGTTCAATTATTACGTCAAGCCGGTGGCTATAAAATACCTGCTATTTTAGTAACAGGTGATACAGCCTCAGATAGAATAAAAGAAGCCAGAAAAAGTAACTTGCCAGTACTTCACAAGCCAATTCAACCAGCTAGATTAAAAATAGCATTAACTAAAATTATGTCTGGTAAGTAGCATTTAATATTAACCGCCCTGTACAGCAATAAGTCCTAATTGTTGTGCAGATTTAACACAGTTTAATCGGTTATCACAATTGAGCTTTTGAAAAAGCTGTTTAAGGTGGGACTTCACTGTGTGTTCAGAAATAAATAATGTTTGTGCTATTTTCTGATTACTTAAGCCTTGTGCCAACAACATTAAGACGTCTAACTGACGACCTGTAATGTTATGTCGTTCAATAGCGTCTTTTATAGTAATCTCAGCTTGGTCAAGTAATGATTGAATATCATTTGAAATATACGACTCACCTGATAATAGAATATCAATAGCACTAATTAATTTATGTGATGGGTAGGTTTTAGGAATAAAGCCTTGAGCACCACCCATTAAAGCAGACTTAATTAATTTTAAGTTGTCAGTAGCGGAAAGAACTGCAATAGGTAATAACCCATCCACTTCTTTGATTTTTGAAAGTAATTCGACGCCGCTTACATTGGGCATCTTCAGATCTACCAACGCAAGGTCGATATTTGGTATTGAAATTACTTTTTGAATAGCTTGTTCAACTGAGTTAGCTTTGATTACTTCTACATCTTCCATGTTATAGCTTAGTATCTGACTAACTCCCTCTAAGAACAGTAGGTGGTCATCAACAATTAATATTTTCACTATATAGCCATATATTTAAAATTACGAGCAAGGAGCTAAGCAATAAATCTGCAAAAACAACCTTATTAGGATTTAACAGTAGTTTAACACTTTAACCCTGATTAAGTGGAGGTTAATATTCATTATTACTGTTAAAATTTGAAAATAATAACTATTAGTAGTATCTATTGGGGATAAAACGATTAGCTACTTCAAATAAAATAGCTAATAAATGGTATGATTATTGTGACTTCAAATAATTAATGATTTAATTACTGTTCTGACTCATCAAAATCTTCTGACTCTTCAGGTTCATCCCTTTCAACAAAAGTACGAATACTTGGTTTTACTAGGATTTCAACATAAAACGATTCTGCTTCTGCTGCTTCAGCCGCATCAATCAATTTATTAAATGCAGACACATGAACAACCTCAGCAGACGCTTCATCTAAGCCATATTTACAATCAAAATCCCAGTAATCAACGCCACTCGGTAATTTCTTACTGCGCTCACGTTTGATATATTTCTTAATATCATATTTAATTGATTCAATTAAACGAGCTAAATTAAGTTTAGGGTGAGATAACACAAAGGTTTTTTTCATTTAATTAATCAACTTTTAAGAATTTATTGAGCACTCAATTTAAGTACTCGTAATATGGCGAGGATTATACGTGAATTTATGGCTAAAAAGTTAATATCAATATCGCTTTTTTAATTGATTATTCAACGCCAATAAAAACGCCTTAATAATTTTCATTATTAAGGCGTTTAACAATCATTTTCTATCTGAATCTAGGAGTTACATTTAACGTAATTCGATTGGCACAGCAAATACCGTATCTTCGATAATTCCCGGATTTTCAACAACATCACCGCCAGTTAATTCAATTAACTTTTCAATGACTTCATTAACTAAAATCTCTGGTGCAGACGCCCCAGCAGTTACGCCAACGGCTTTAACGCCATTAAGCCATGATGCGTCAATGTAATCTTTGTTATCGATTAAATAAGCCGTAGTGCCATTTTTTTCAGACAGTTCACGTAATCTATTTGAGTTAGAGCTATTTTTAGAACCAACCACTAACAACAAATCTACCTTCGCAGAAATATCTTTAACTGCGTCTTGACGGTTTTGCGTCGCGTAACAAATATCATCTTTACGTGGGCCTTCGATTTCGCTAAAGCGTGCACGCAATGCATCAATAATATTTTTAGTATCATCAACCGACAGTGTTGTTTGAGTAACATAACTCAAGTTGCTTTCGTCACTCACCTGCAACTTAGCAACGTCTTCAACGGTTTCAACTAAATACATTGCACCAGCATCATTAGAATATTGTCCCATTGTACCAATCACTTCAGGGTGACCTTTGTGACCAATAAGGATACATTCTGTTGTACGTTTACTTGAGCGAGCAACTTCCATGTGAACCTTGGTTACTAATGGGCAAGTTGCATCAAAGATACGTAAATCACGACGTTTAGCTTCTTGGCGAACCGCTTGAGACACACCATGCGCACTAAAAATAACGGTTGAGTCATCAGGCACTTGGTCTAACTCTTCTACAAATACTGCGCCGCGTTCACGAAGACCATCTACTACATATTTATTGTGAACCACTTCATGGCGCACATAAATTGGAGCATCAAATAGGTCTAATGCACGTTCAACAATAGTTATTGCGCGATCAACGCCAGCACAAAAACCACGTGGGTTAGCGCGAAGTATTTGTACGGTCATTACTCACTAACCTCAATAATTTCGATAGCAAACGTAATCGTTTGACCAGCAAGCGGATGATTGAAATCAATCGTTACCGACTCACCAACAATCTCACGAACAACACCAGGGATCTGCGCGCCGTCTTGTTGATCAAATAAAATAATTGCACCAATTTCTAATTCTTCAGCACTGAATTTACTACGATCCATGTGATAAATATTATCAGGATTGTTTTCGCCAAATGCATCTTTCGCATACAACGTAAATTCTTTTTCATCGCCTTTAGTCAAACCCATTAAATTCGCTTCAAACGCTGGAGATAAACTACCATCGCCCATGCGTAATTTAGCCGGTTTGTTATTTACTTTTGTGCTATCAGCCGCGCTACCATCTTCTAATTTCATAGTAACGTGGAATATGATTTCGCTTTTTTCATTGATCATTGCTTTGATCCTTTATTAAATTCTTTCGTTAATTATGCGCTTAACTAATTAGTTACTTGCCAGTGCCTACTGATTTTTTATCTGCATCTTTATTCGGCTCTTTATTAGTAAAGCCTTCAAGCAGTATCAAAAATGCACCAATACAAATAGCCACATCGGCAATATTAAAAACTGGCCAATGGTGTGTTTTATAATAAACATCAAGAAAATCGACTACAAAACCATAATTTAAACGATCAATCAGATTTCCTATCGCACCAGATAATACCAAGCTATAAGCAATACCTAATAACTTTTGAGACTTATGTAAACCGCGTAGCCAATAAATTAAAACGCCACTAATTGACACTGCAATGACAGTAAAAAACCAACGTTGCCAGCCACCAGCATCACTTAAAAAACTAAAAGCTGCGCCTTCATTTCGAGCATAAGTTAGATCAAAGAATGGTAATACATTAATTGATTCTCTAAATTCGAAATTTGCATGAACATAAATTTTAGTGACCTGATCAATCACTAAACCAATAAGCGCAAGCCATAACCATACCAACCCACTTTGGGCTGGTGTTGGTTTGCTAGCTGTATCGTCAGCAGATTTAAGCATATTGACGTACTTCACCGTCGCCATCAACATTCGTTACACAACGACTACACAATAATGGATGTTCCTCAATTGTGCCAACGTCTTCACGGTGATGCCAACAACGGTCGCACTTCTCGCCACTTGATGCTTCAACAACCACTTTAAGGCCGTCTAATTCAGTCGCAACGGCATGACTAGGTGCTTCACCAGTCACAATAGTCACGTTTGAAGTTATTAATACAAAACGTAATTCGCTAGCAATCTTGTTTAGATTAGCTGCTAACTCATCGCTTGCGTAAATAGTCACGTTAGCCGCTAAGCTACCGCCGATTACTTCGTCACGACGTGCTTGTTCCATCGCTTTATTTACTGCGTCACGTACTTCTTGCAATTGATTCCAAAATTCAACATTTAACTCTTCTTCTGGGTTAAGCGCTGTTAAGCCTTCATACCATTCACTGATGAATACGAATTCTTCTTCGTTGTTTGGTAATGACTTCCAAATTTCATCAGCCGTGAAGCTAAGAATTGGTGCAATCCAACGAACCATTGCTTGAGCAATATGATACATAGCTGTTTGACAACTACGACGTGGCAAGCCATCAGACTTAGCCGTGTACTGTCTGTCTTTAATGATATCTAGGTAAAAACTACCTAATTCAATTGAACAGAAATGCGTTAGCTTTTGCACAACAGTATGGAACTGGTAGGTTTCATACGCTTCCATAATCTCTGCTTGAACCTGATGAGCGCGGCCAATAATGTAACGATCAAGTGCGACTAAATCTTCGTTAGCAACAACATCATCTTTACCGTCAAAACCGTTAAGGTTAGATAATAAGAAACGTGTTGTATTACGAATACGGCGATATGAATCAGCGCTTCGGTCAAGAATTTCATCAGAAACAGTCATTTCAGCCGTGTAGTTAGCAGACGCTACCCACAAACGTAAAATATCAGCACCTAAACGATTAACAACTTGTTGCGGTGACATTACATTACCTAACGACTTAGACATTTTCTTGCCTTCGCCATCAACCGTGAAACCATGTGTTAATACTTGCTTGTATGGTGCCTTACCTGTCATGGCAACAGACGTCATTAATGACGATTGGAACCAACCACGATGTTGATCACTACCTTCAAGGTATAAATCAGCAGGGCCAGTTAGCTCTTCTCTTGCGTCAACAACACAGGCGTGTGTTACACCAGAATCAAACCAAACATCTAACGTATCAGTTACTTTAACGTATTGATCGCCACCTTCGCTTAGGAAATCAGCTGGCTCAATATCAAACCATGCTTGAATGCCTTCTTGTTCGATAAGTTTTGCAACTTGCTCTAACAACTCAGGAGTTTGTGGATGCAGTTCATTCGTATCTTTATTGATAAATACTGTTAATGGCACGCCCCAAGTACGTTGACGAGATACACACCAGTCTGGACGACCCGTTACCATATTCTCGATGCGTTGCTGACCCCAATCAGGAATCCACTGAGTTTTTGCAATCTCGCCCATGGCTTGATTACGTAACCCATTTTTTTCCATGCTAATAAACCACTGCGGCGTAGCGCGGAAAATGATTGGCGTTTTGTGTCTCCAACAATGAGGGTAGCTATGGTTTAACGTGAAGTGATGTACTAATGCACCGTGCTCTTTAAGCACTTCAACAATTGAATCATTAGCTTTAAATACGTGTTGACCAGCAAAAATAGGCGTATCTTCTAAATACACACCATTTGCACCAACAGGATTAGCTACTTCAATATTGTACTTTTGACCAACCACGTAATCTTCTTGACCGTGACCAGGGGCAGTATGAACAACACCCGTACCAGAATCAGTTGTTACATGATCGCCTAAAATAATAGGCACATCAAAGTCGTAAATTGGATGTTTAAAACGTGTTAGCTCTAATGCACTACCTTCACATTGACCAAGTACAGTAAAGTCTTCAACGCCGTAACGTTTCATTGCACTTTCTACTAAGTCTTGTGCCAAAATGAAACGCTGTGGCTGACCGTCTTTTTCACATTGTACTAAAGCGTATTCTACTTTTTCATGCATTGATAATGCACGGTTAGCAGGAATTGTCCAAGGCGTTGTTGTCCAAATAATAGTAGAAATAGTGCCATTGCCAGCGTTTGCGCTATCAATACCCATTTTTTCTAAAATTTCGGTTTCGTTAATAGCTTTAAAACTAACATCAATCGCTGGTGAGTTTTTATCTTCATATTCAACTTCAGCTTCTGCTAATGAAGAACCACAATCTAAACACCAATGAACAGGCTTAGCGCCTTGTTGCAAATGACCATTGTCGATAATTTTTCCCATTGAACGAACAATATTTGCTTCGAAATTAAAGTCCATTGTTTGGTAAGGATTCTGCCAGTCGCCAAATACACCTAAACGGATGAAGTCTTTACGTTGACCATCCACCTGACGCTGTGCATATACACGACATTTCTTACGAAATTCACTTGGCGAAATTTTATGACCCGGCTTGCCATGTTTTTTCTCAACTTGTAGTTCAATTGGCAAACCATGACAATCCCAACCTGGAATGTATGGCGCATCGAAACCAGAAATAGTTTTCGATTTAATAATAATATCTTTTAGAATTTTATTAACTGAGTGACCAATATGAATATCACCGTTGGCGTAAGGAGGGCCATCGTGCAATATGAAACTCTTGCGCCCTTGACGAGCCGCACGAATTTTTCCGTAAAGATCTGATTTTTCCCATGCTTTAAGCATCATAGGTTCACGGTTTGCCAAGTTTGCTTTCATTGAAAATGAAGTTTTTGGCAGGTTTAACGTCTTCTTGTATTCACTCATTATTCATCACGCCCATAAAGGTCTATAAATTAGTAGGTCAAATATTTATAATATGTATTAAGTATTAGCACCAAAATATGTTTTGGTTGCTATGACATCTCTTTGGATTTGCTGTTTTAACAAATCAAAAGAATCAAATTTCACTTCATCTCTAATTTTCTTTAACAAACGAGTATCTAGGCATTTACCATAAATATCACCGTCAAAGTCAAAGAGATGTATTTCTAACTGGATACGTAATCCATTTACTGTTGGCCGTTTACCAATATTTGCGACGCCTTGATATTCTTTTTCATCAAGCGTAACACTAACGGCAAACACGCCTTGAACTGGCGACACCTTACGATTAAGCGCAATATTGGCAGTTGGAAAACCAATAGTGCGACCTTTTTTATCACCGTGGCGCACTCGGCCACTGATAACAAACGGATGTCCAAGCATTAACTCAGCTTGGTCAACATCACCTTGTGCAAGATGCTCACGAATTAAGGTACTGCTAATTCTTGCGTTTGACACTTTTAAACTTTGGGTGCTTACCACTTCAAAGCCTAGCTTTTTACCAGCGGCAACAAGCATGTCAAAATCTCCAGTGCGCTGATAACCAAAACGGAAATCGTCACCCACGACTAAAAACTTTACGCCAAGTTTTTTCACCAACAATTGCTCAATAAAGTCATTGGCCGTCATCGCTGAAAACTTGTCATCAAAGCGTACACACAAAAGACGGTCAATCGCATAACGCGATAACAAACTTAATTTGTCTCGCAGTCGAGATAAACGCGCAGGTGCTCCTGTACCATTAAACAATTCTTGTGGTTGGGGCTCAAACGTCATCACTGTGCTTGGTAGTGATAAGGCTTTTGCTTGTTTTTTCAAACCATTAAGTACTTCCTGATGCCCTAAATGCACACCATCAAAATTCCCAATAGTTAATACACAACCACGCGAATGCGTTTCTATATTGTGTAAACCACGAATTAATTGCATAAAATCAGGTTATCCCCTGTGTCTCAAAACTGGCGGATTATATAATAGAACCGCGACTTTTTCATGTTAAATTCGCCACCTTTAAGCGCAATTTTTTAAAAATTGCTTATAAGTTTTTTAAAAACCACTTTTAAGGTGTCTTGGTCGTAAACCTAAAGCGATAAATAATAAGAAATAGCTCACCCCAGCAATTACGATTAACTGTGTTAATTCAAAAATTTTCGTCCACATATCAGCAGTATTCCAAAAATTTTCTGGTGGATTAAAATAAATAACAATAATCGACATAACTAATGCAGCAACTATCGCTTTAGCGGCAAAAATAAGAGTTTGAGACGAAAGATGATAAACACCCTCTTTTTTCAGTTGTTGATGCAACCAAAAAGCATTACAAGTCGCTGACAATGCTGTCGCAAATGCAAGACCAATATAGCCATATTCATAGCCCAACGCCAAGGCGAAGGCCAAATTAAAGCCCATGTTAGCAATCATTGCTTTGATACCTATTTTAACCGGCGTTTTAGTGTCTTGTCGTGCATAAAAGCCCGGCGCTAATACTTTAATCATCATAAAGCTTAATAAACCACAACCATAAGCGGTTAGTGCATAACCTGCCATGGTGACATCGTGTGCTGTGAATTCACCGTGCATAAATAAAACATTAAGCATCGGCTTTGCTAGCACGATAAGCCCTAGCATAGCGGGTACGCCCATCAACACGACCATTCTCACGCCCCAATCCATAGTAAGTCTAAAATTATCACTAGCGCTACTATGTTGTCGTGATAATAACGGTAAAATAACCGTTGCTATAGCAATTCCAAACAAACCTAATGGAAACTCTAAAAGCCTATCTGCGAAGAACAACCAACTCACTGAACCGCCACCTAAAAAAGTAGCGATAACTGTATCAAATAAAAGGTTTATTTGGCTTACAGATACCCCAAATAATGCAGGTATCATTAACGTGCGTATTTTAATCACTCCTTTATCATTCCATCCCCATTTGGGACGAACCAGCATTCTCGCCTTATAAAGAAAGGGTAGTTGAAACAATAGTTGAGCTAAACCACCAATAAACCAACCCCATGCAATACCAATTGCTGGTTCTTCAAAATGCGGCGCAATAAATACAATGGCACTAATAATGGCTAAATTAAGAAAGACAGGCGTGAATGAGGCAACACCAAAGCGCCCCATCGCATTTAAGATAGAACCAGACAAACCAACAAGGGTAATAAACCAAATATAAGGAAAGGTAATCTTTAACATAACCGAAGCAAGTTCGAATTTCTCACCGCCCTCACCGTCATTAAGCCATTCGACAAACCAACCAGTGCCAAACAATGCAGCCAATACGGGAGATGCCACCACGCCAACAATAGCGACCACGGTAACAATTGTTCCCAAAGTGCCAGAGACTCGCGCAATAAATTGACGAACCTCATCTTCCTCTTTATTGGTTTGATATTCACTTAAAACGGGTACAAAAGCTTGAGCAAACGCACCCTCGGCAAAAAGACGGCGTAAAAAATTAGGTATTTTCGCCGCAAACAAATAAACATCTGCCGCAGGCCCAGCGCCTAAAACAGCCGCTAATAAAGAATCTCGAACTAATCCTAATATGCGCGATAAAAATGTCATGACACTAACAATCATGCCTGAACGCAGTAATTTTTTACTCAAGAGACTTCCCTACCCATAATACTTATTTACACATAATAAAAACTATTAAGCTCAGCACCTGTTTACAAACAACAAGTTGCCAGCGTAATCTAAGATGCCATAGTTTATATAAATAACCGCTGAACCACAGCATAAAATTTACTAATAAAAAGTTGATGAAGGATTCTGGCTAAATAGAAAGTGTTGATTAATTATGTGCATATAAATAGATATATAACTTTGATCATTGAAAGTGCTGGAGATTAGTCCCATATTAATCACTCATATTTGAACAACTCTCAATTAATTACAATATTAAAGGTACATATGGA
>CALJMY010000067.1 GCA_937981905.1 uncultured Enterobacterales bacterium | reverse complement strand
GCAACACCACCAGCTAATTTAGCCATGCGTTCTTGTAGTTTTTCTTTGTCGTAGTCAGAAGTAGACTCTGCAACTTGTGCCTTGATTTGAGCAACGCGTGCATTGATTGTTGCTTCATCGCCAACACCGTCGATAACTGTTGTGCTGTCTTTAGTGATGATAACGCGCTTAGCACTACCTAAATCTTCAAGCGTTGCTTTTTCTAGCTCCATACCGATTTCTTCTGAAATCACAGTACCGCCAGTTAGAATTGCTAAATCTTGTAACATTGCTTTACGACGGTCGCCAAAACCAGGTGCTTTAACAGCAGCTACTTTAACGATGCCGCGCATGTTGTTAACAACAAGCGTTGCAAGTGCTTCGCCTTCAACATCTTCAGCAACGATTAGTAACGGCTTACCAGTTTTTGCTAGTGCTTCTAGTACAGGTACTAGTTCACGAATGTTTGATACTTTCTTGTCAACTAACAAGATAAACGGCGCTTCTAGTTCTACGCTAGCGTGTTCTTGATTATTGATGAAATAAGGAGATAGGTAACCGCGATCAAACTGCATGCCTTCAACAACATCTAGTTCGTCTTCAAGAGATTGGCCTTCTTCAACAGTGATAACACCTGAAGTACCAACTTTAGCCATTGCTGTTGCAATGATTTGTCCAACGCTTGTATCAGAGTTTGCAGAAATTGTTCCTACTTGCTCGATAGCTTTAACGTCAGTACATTCTTGTGATAATTCTTTAAGTGCGGCTACAGCAGCGATTGTTGCTTTGTCGATGCCGCGCTTTAAATCCATTGGATTCATACCAGCAGCTACAGACTTCATGCCTTCACTGATGATTGCTTGTGCAAGTACTGTTGCTGTTGTTGTTCCGTCACCGGCTGCATCATTTGCTTGTGAAGCCACTTCTTTAACAAGCTGTGCGCCCATGTTTTCGAATTTGTCTTCTAGTTCGATTTCTTTAGCTACTGACACGCCATCTTTTGTGATGGTTGGTGCGCCAAAGCTTTTGTCGATGATTACGTTACGGCCTTTTGGCCCAAGTGTTACTTTAACTGCGTCTGCTAGTACGTTAACGCCGCTTAACATTTTTACGCGTGCGTCTGTTGCAAATTTTACTTCTTTAGCTGCCATGATAATAATTTCCTAAAAGGTGATGAAAAAAGCGATTACGCTTCAACGATTGCTAAGATGTCTGCTTCAGACAAGATAAGAACTTCTTCGCCGTCAATTTTTTCTTTTTCAGCGCCGTAGCCTTCTTTAAAGATAACGATGTCGCCAACACTTACTGCTAGTGGACGAACGTTACCGTTTTCAAGAATACGTCCAGTACCTACAGCGATGATTTCACCACGTGTCGATTTTTCTGCTGCGCTGCCCATCAATACGATGCCGCCACTTGATTTAGATTCTGCTTCAGTGCGTTTGATGATAACGCGGTCATGTAAAGGACGAATAGTCATAGAAAATTCCTTAAAATTATTTTTAATGTCAAATTAGGTGTCGATTAATTATCGACTTCTTTCCATAGAAATGGGGGCAAAAAAATCAGATCCAAGACCTAAAATTAATTATTACGAAATTTAACTAGTGAAAGTAAATTAACTCGCTAGAATAAGTGTTCATTGATTTTTCTACTGATAATATAAAACCACTATTTTGAAACTCGACTTACTCAATTCACCCATCCAATCCGTGCTCACTAAAATGAGTATTCCTACCGGACTTGGCATTTTAAGCTTGTTGCTTTTTAATATTACCGACACGTTTTTTATCAGTTTATTGGGCACGCAAGAACTCACTGCGCTGAGTTTTACCTTTCCTATCACGTTTATTATTTCTAGTATTATTATTGGTTTTGGCGGCGGGCTTTCTGCGGCACTCGCGCGGCTTATTGGCAAAGGCGAGATGGACAATATTAAAGGTTTTGTCATTAGTGGTTTATTACTTGGTCTGGTTTCCATCACGCTCTTATCAACGTTAGGGTATGCGGTAGCTAATCCATTGTTTAAATTAATGGGCGCGTCAGCCACATTAATGCCACTTATTGATGAATACCTTTACGTTTGGTTACTCGCCATTGGCTTTTTAGTTGTACCCATGATGGGTAATAATGCTTTGCGAGCTACTGGTGATGCTAAAACTCCAAGCTATATTATGATGGGCGCTGGCATTGTGAATGTAGTGCTCGACCCTATTTTCATTTTTGGTTGGGGGTTTGTGCCAGCGATGGGTATGCAAGGCGCAGCAATTGCTACATTAATTGCTTGGGTTTTATCGTGTGTTGCTTCGTTAACGTTATTGTATAAAAGCCAGTTAATTGGATTTGTATCATTAACATCAGCAACCGTTATTTTGACGTGGCGCCGTATTTTAAAGGTCGGCTACCCTGCTGCGTTATCGCAAATGATTAATCCATTGTTTAATGCCATTGTCATGACTATGCTCGCTAAAATTGATGCAAACGCTGTTGCCGCTTATGGTGTGGGTATGCGTATTGAATCATTAATGCTAATTGGCGTTATTGCGTTGTCTTCTTCGCTTATGCCATTTTTGGCGCAAAACATGGGCGCAAAACAATATGAACGCGCTAAAGATGGTTTGTTAGGCAGTGCTAAATTCTCAATCATTAATCAATTTATAATTTATGTCATCGTGGCTTTACTAGCTCATCCTATTGCTAATTTATTTAGTAATGATGAATCGGTTATTCAATATATTGTTATATTTTTATATATAGTGCCATTTGCTTATGGCGCGCTAGGCATTGTGATTATTTTTGCTAATGCATTAAATGCTTATAACCGTGCAGGTAATTCATTATCGCTCAATGCGGCGCGTTTATTTTTAATCATGTTGCCAATGGCGTGGTTAGGCAAAGAGTTACATGGTGCAACGGGTGTGTTTGCTGCGATTGCTATTGGTAATATTATGATGGGCGGTGCGTGTTATTTATTGGCGAATAAAGTAACTGACGGTAAATAGGCTAACTAATGAGATCAACACTGGTGAGAGTTAAAGCGTTTAAATCCAAAATCTTCATTGTTACTCTATTAAGCATTGGTCTAATGGGATGCATTGTTAAACCTAATATTGAGTCTACATACGATCAGGGCTGTAATGTAGAAAAACACCGCATTACTTTAAGCGTAGAACAAGTGGCTAAATTTGGTGCCAGAAATTGTCGTAATCAACATGTGTGTAAAGCACAACTTGTCACACAGGTTGTGGGAGCATCTATTATACTCCCTGTTAGCGCAATTATTTCTGGGTCTATCGCCTTGGTTGGTAATACATTGTTTTGGCTACAAGAAATTAAATGTTAATAAAAGCTAACCTTCTCTTATTCTCTATGTGTTTGATTGTTTCTTAACTTGACTAGGTGAGATGCCTAAAATTCTTTTAAAGGCTTTAGAAAACGCAGATTCACTATCATAACCACACGCTAAAGCCACTTCTAAGATAGATCCTTCTTTTTTTGAAATCATTTGATAGCCTTTGGCAATTCGAAATTGTGATACATATTCAATAGGCGTCACTCCGGCGACTTTCTTAAATAATTCACTATAAGCAGCACGTGACATAAACGCTGTTTCAGCAAGAGTTTCAACGGTCCATTTCGTATCTGGTGATTGATGAAAGGCTAACAAGCTTTTAGATAATTTAGGATGTAGATTCGCAGCGACTATACCTTCTTTAGCATCAATGTTATCGCGCAATACAATGGCTAGAATAACTTCAGATATATGAGCAAGAATATCTGTAGAGCCCTTTGTTTCATCTACTGATTCAGCAATGAGTGCTTGTACTAAATTAGTTAATACTGCGTGTTTTTCATCGGTATGATTTATAACAATGAAATTAGGCAGGTGAGCAATCACTTGTTTAATGAAAGGATTGTTATAAGCAAAGTAACCACAAATTATACCCGTAGCATCGATGTCAGTGTGTTGTGTAAAACTAAGTGATGGCGCTGAATTAACGATTGCTGAGCTGTTTTTACTATTTGTTAAACAATGTTGATTGTCGCGTGGTAGCAATAATATATCACCAACAGATAACGGCACAGGTTCATCTTCGTCATCAGGTTTCGTTAAATAACATTCCCCTTTTGTGATCACATGAAAGTTAATGTAATCATTACCAGAAGTATCAATCGCCCAGTTACCGCAGTATTGGCCATTGTGAAACACTT
This sequence comes from uncultured Enterobacterales bacterium, assembly GCA_937981905.1. GTDB lineage: Bacteria > Pseudomonadota > Gammaproteobacteria > Enterobacterales > Psychrobiaceae > Psychrobium. The sequence goes on along the minus strand of CALJMY010000067.1, from coordinate 8,956 downwards.
TAGCTTGTAAGTTTAAGATAGAAAAAAGCTGTTGAATAAAAGACATAATTAACCTGAAGATTGAATACTTTACTGAGTATTTAGAGTTTAGACGCAAAGACATGTAATGGAGACGATCAGACATCTTTTTATTCTTTAAGTCCCATAGAATGTACCTCGTCAACCGATTAACGGTTCTTATATTTAACTAAAATGATTACGAGGATTTACCATGAAATTTAGCAGCCTTTTAAAAACAACTACACTAGCGGTAACTTTAGCAGTTAGTCAATTATCTTTTGCTGGTGTTGATACTGAAACAGATGCTAATGATGTCATTTTAGCTGGTTATGATGCTGTTGCCTATTTCGCAGTTAATAAAGCGGTTGAAGGTTCTACAAAATTTACGGCAGCTCATAAAGGCGCTATTTATCAGTTTAGCTCTGCAGCAAACCGCGATACATTTAAAGCGAACCCAAACAAATATGAGCCAGCTTACGGTGGTTATTGTGCATACGGTTCTGTATTTGGTAAAAAGTTCGAAGTTAACGGTAAAGCATTTGAAATTGTAGACGGTAAACTTTACGTAAACAAAAACGAAAATGTTTATGAAGCATGGTCTGAAGATGTTCCTACAAACATCACAAAAGCTGACGTGAACTGGAAAGATATTGCTTATAAAGCACCTGCTGCATTATAAGTTTATAACACTGATTTAAAAAAGGTAACACCTTCACGGGTGTTACCTTTTTTGTTAACTGCGCTTTAATAAACAATGAAAAATTAAGTTTAATCTCTAGGTAGTTTCTTTAAAATTTAATCTTTAGACGAAAAGACATGTAATGAAGACGACTAGACATCTTTTAATTTTTAATATTCAATAGAATATACCTCGTCAACCGGTTAACGGTTTTAATATTTAACGACTAATTATCACAAGGATTTATAATGAAATTTAATAGTTTTTTAAAAACAGCAACCCTAGCGGCAACTTTAGCAGTTAGTCAATTATCTTTTGCTGGTGTTGATACTGAAACAGATGCTAATGATGTCATTTTAGCTGGTTATGATGCCGTTGCTTATTTCGCAGTTAATAAAGCGGTTGAAGGTTCTACAAAATTTACGGCAGCTCATAAAGGCGCTATTTATCAGTTTAGCTCAGCAGCAAACCGCGATACATTTAAAGCGAACCCAAACAAATATGAGCCAGCTTATGGTGGTTATTGTGCATATGGTTCTGTATTTGGTAAAAAGTTCGAAGTTAACGGTAAAGCGTTTGAAGTAGTAGACGGTAAACTTTACGTAAACAAAAACGAAAATGTGTATGAAGCATGGTCTGAAGATGTTCCTACAAACATCACAAAAGCTGACGTGAATTGGAAAGATATTGCTTATAAAGCACCATCTGCTCTATAAGATATTATTCATATTATATAAAAAAAGGTAGCACTTAATAGGTGCTACCTTTTTTATTAACTGTATGTTTATTGATTTTATTATTAATAATAGTAGAAACAGTTAATCGTTATTTTTCTTGTCATGATCTATTTGAAAGCTACTGTCTTTATTTACAAACTCACCATCAATAATATCTGAATCTCGTTCTTGACCATGTTGTGTAAATCCACCAGCAAATGGTTGACCTTGTTGCGAACCATTTTGTGCCATGTTTTTCAAAATAACACGCTCTAATAATTTTCCAGCAAAAAACTGACGGCTTAGTGGTAATAGTAATAATAAACCGACAAAATCGGTCACAAAGCCTGGAGTGACTAGCATGATGCCAGCTAGTGCCAACAGAATACCTTCAATCACTTCTTGTCCGGGTTGTTGTCCTTGTTGCATTTTTTGTTGCGCACTCATTAAGGTTTGAACACCTTGGCTACGTACTAATGAAGCACCAACAGCCGCAGTAAGAATAACTAACGCAATTGTAGTTAAGCCACCAATTTGCTCACTTACTTCCATCAATACTGCGATTTCAGTAATAGGCACTACAATAAAAATTATAAATAATAAAAAACGCACACAACACCTCAGTTTAAATTTTATCTTCTTATGAGATTATATTGGGACATATTCTGTCAATTCAAGCACTGTTAATCTCTGCCCTATTAATTTAGACACTATTACTTTGACAATATGAATCTCGACACTATTTAATCAAGGTTATCGCAAAACACGATGTTGTTAAATGTTCCTTGAACATCATCATCTAACTCGGTGACATCTATATTGTCCATAAAGGTGAAAAATTCTTCATCATCTTTAAATTTCAGATGAATATCTAGTTCGGTATTTTCCCAAGAAAAGCTTTTGTCACGGCAAACAGAAACGACATGTATGCCAAGACCTGCACTTCCTTTTTTATCTTGTGCTTTATGTCTTTTGATGGCCTGCTGTGCTTGATACATCGTTGTCGCATCTTTTTTTGATAGTTGTAACACAGTGAGATGTTCATTCGAGCTAGTATCTTTAATTAAATCATTAGGGATTGAGTAGTCAGGAATAACTTTCACTAAAAATTTATGTTTGAAGGACTGTTCAGTTCGATAACTAAAGTCGATGACAATATCGCCATCACGAACTTTTATACCGTCTGGCGCACGTACTATAATCACTAATTGCCGCGGGTCGATGTCTAAAGGTTCTAATGTCATTAGCTTATACATAGTCGTGAAAGGTATATTACTGCACGCTGTTAGCAATATTACGGCGCTAAGAAAAATCATTAGTTTTAATTTATTCATTTTATCATCCATGTAAAGTAAGTATTGAACCCCGTAAATAAGGTGTGTTTTGATCAATAAAGTTCCTTTATATCTCTGTTATATTTCTATGATTATTGAACGCGTTGGAATTTAGGCAGTCATAATCAGGTCTGATACTCGTAACTGTGCTTGCAACTAACGTAGGCCTGCTTGTAAGATACTTTCTTCTGGACTGGTATGCCCGAATAGCACACATAAATACCCCTCCTTAGACTCAAATTGCACGTGCTTATATAAATAGCTTTAGGATAAAATTTACATGATGAAAAAAATATTTGGGGCCGTTACATTAACAGCCTTTTTATTGCTGTCGAGCTTGTGTCAGGCAACTACTTCATTTGATAGTTTGTTCTCACAAGGCCCTAAATTTTTACCACTAGAAGAAGCTTTTCAATTTAGCTTTTCTCAACAAGACGACAAAGTGATTGTACGCTGGCAAATTAGTGATGGTTATTACCTGTATAAAGACAAATTCAAGTTTACATCCCCAACAACCAACATTACTCAAATTACCTTGCCGCAAGGTACTGATCATGATGATCCCTATTTTGGCACTCAATCAGTCTATTATTATGAAACATCGTTTTCATTTTCAGTAGAAGACCCAACAAAAGAACATGCTATCACGATGGATTATCAAGGCTGTGCTGACGCTGGCTTGTGTTATCCGCCAAGCAAACAAACTTTATTTTTTGATCCAAGCTTTGTAACAACACAAACATTAGAAACACCGACAGTAGTCGCTTCTAATAATACAAATGACAATAACAGTATTAATCAAGTAGCTGATGTTAACCAAAGTGAGCAAGATATCTTTGCAGGTTGGTTAACTAACGAATCATTATTATGGACGTTGTTAGCGTTCTTTGGTTTGGGCATTGGTTTGGCGTTCACGCCTTGTGTATTTCCTATGTATCCTATTTTGTCTGGCATTATTGTGGGGTCTGGTAACAAACTCACGACCAAGCAAGCGTTCTTATTATCTTTTGTTTATGTTCAAGGCATGGCGCTCACCTACTCTGCTCTAGGGTTAGTCGTTGCATCACTTGGTTTACAATTTCAAGCGGCATTCCAACACCCTGTTGTACTTGGTGGATTAGCGGTTTTATTTACACTACTTGCAGCTTCTATGTTTGGCCTGATTAACTTACAACTGCCAAGTTCGTGGAGCGAGCGTTTAAATTCGACATCAAACAAACAGCAAGGTGGCAAATACACTGGTGTATTTGTGATGGGTATTATTTCGGGCTTAGTTGCCTCACCATGTACTACGGCACCGCTTTCTGGCGTATTAATTTATGTGGCGCAATCTGGCGATTTATTCTTAGGCGGTATTACGTTATATGCCCTGTCATTAGGCATGGGAATTCCATTAATGCTGATGGGTATTTCTGGCGGTAAATTATTACCCAAAGCTGGTGCGTGGATGGAAGTAATCAAAGGCACATTCGGCTTTATGCTGTTAGCTGTTGTCGTTGTTTTATTATCTCGTTTTGTTGACGAGTTTTGGGTAAACATAACGTGGGGCGCATTGTCGATTATTTTTGCTGGGTATTTATTACATCATAATCAATTCACTCAAGCTGGTGTGTTTAAAAGCATTCGTCAAACAGTTGCGTTGTTAGTTCTTATTGTGGCAGCAATTTTTGTTGTTAATCCATTGATAACGCCTGTAGTAACAACAAATCATGAGTCAGTTGAATCCGCTGAAATTAACTTCATTCAAATTAAAGGTTATGAGCAATTAGAACAGCAGCTGGCACTTGCTAAAGCTGCTGGTAAACCTGTGCTGTTAGATTTTTATGCTGATTGGTGTATCGCCTGTAAAGATTTTGAACATAAAACATTTGCGGATCCACGTATCAAACCGTTATTAGCACAAATGGTACTCATTCAGTCAGACGTAACGAACAGCGATAAACTAGATATAGAATTACAAGATAAAATGAGAGTATTAGGGCTACCTACTATTATTATATTTGATCGAAATGGCAATGAAATACGTACTAATCGTGTAGTTGGTTTTCAAAGCCCTGAACAATTCGAAAAGACACTAAACGTAGTGCTATAAACAGTATTACGACATATAAAGTATAAGAATTTATCAGCATTGAAGAATGCGGAGACAACATGAAATATAACGATCTGCGAGATTTTATTCAGCAGTTAGAAAAATTAGGTCAATTAAAACGTATTAAACAAGAAATTGATCCTTATTTAGAAATGACCGAGATTGGCGATAGAACGCTTCGTGCTAAAGGGCCTGCGTTGTTGTTTGAAAACGTAAAAGGTCATACAACACCTGTGCTTACTAATCTTTTTGGCACGCCAGAACGTGTTGCATTAGCAATGGGGCAAAAATCAGCTGAGTCATTACGTGATGTTGGCGAATTAATGGCAAAACTTAAAGAGCCTGAGCCACCTAAAGGTTTTAAAGATGCGTGGGATCAAATTCCTATGTATAAGCAAGTGCTTAATATGCCAACCAAACGTTTAAAGAAAGCGCCTTGCCAAGATTTTGTTATCGAAGGTGACGACGTTGATTTAACTAAATTACCTATTCAGCATTGTTGGCCGGGTGATGTTGCGCCATTAGTGACGTGGGGATTAACCGTTACTAAAGGGCCGCATAAAGACCGTCAGAATTTAGGTATTTATCGCCAGCAGTTATTAGCGAAAAATAAATTAATTATGCGTTGGTTGTCTCATCGCGGTGGTGCGTTAGATTATCAAGAATTCCAACAATCTAATCCTGGTGAACGTTATCCAATATCTGTTGCATTAGGTGCCGACCCGGCGACAATTATTGGTGCGGTAACACCTGTGCCAGATACATTGTCTGAATATGCTTTTGCTGGTCTTTTACGAGGTAGTCGCAGTGAAGTAGTAAAATGTTTAAGTAATGACTTAGAAGTACCAGCAAGCGCTGAGTATGTACTTGAAGGTTACCTTGAACCAGGCGAAATGGCGCCAGAAGGTCCTTATGGCGATCACACTGGTTATTATAATGAAGTTGAAGAATTTCCTGTATTTACAGTAACTCATATTACGCATCGTAAAGATCCTATTTACCACAGCACCTACACTGGTCGTCCGCCAGATGAACCAGCTATTTTAGGCGTTGCGCTTAATGAAGTGTTTGTACCTATTTTAAAGAAACAATATCCTGAAATTGTCGATTTTTACTTGCCGCCAGAAGGTTGTTCTTATCGCCTAGCTATTGTGACGATTAAAAAGCAATATCCGGGTCATGCAAAACGCGTGATGATGGGCGTTTGGTCGTTCTTACGTCAATTCATGTACACCAAGTTTGTAATTGTGTGTGACGATGATATTAACGCTCGTAGTTGGGATGATGTTATTTGGGCTATTACGACTCGAATGGATCCAGCGCGTGACACAACTATGATTGAACATACGCCAATTGATTACTTAGATTTTGCATCACCAGTAGCAGGATTAGGGTCAAAAATGGGTATGGATGCGACCAATAAATGGGAAGGTGAAAGCAATCGTGAATGGGGAGAACCTATTATTATGACCGATGCGGTTAAGTCACGAGTAGATGAACTTTGGGATGATTTAGACATTATGCCCAACGAGAAATAACTTATTCTCATTAAATACCTATTAAATACTTATTAAATCTGTAGAAAATACAGATAACTTGATTGGACGAGTTCTAAAAATCGTCCAATTGCGTTATTCTTAACACATCTAAAGCATTCTTTATGAGCAATAGCTAAGCACTATTAAATAATTTGGACATTATGTCGAAATGAGATGTAAATAGCGTGAAGTCATTAGCCTTATAACCACATATTCAAGGTACGTTTAAAAATGTCAGAAATTAACTGTCAGGTTGTAAAACTTGAAGCATTTAACGATTCAGTATTCCATGTTGTATTACGCCCATCAGAATCATTTAATTATGAAGCTGGACAATATTTAATGGTAAAAATGGCTGAAGATGACAAACGTCCATTCTCAATTGCTAGTTCTCCTAGCGATGGTGATTTGATCGAACTACACATTGGTGCTTCTGAACTTCAAAGTTACCCTATGCAAGTTATCGAGCGTATGAAAGCTGATGGTGAAATCACTATTTTAGCCCCTCATGGTGAAGCTCAACTTGATAACGACAATCAACGTCCAATTATTTTGGTCGCTGGTGGTACTGGTTTTAGTTACGTGCGTTCAATTGTACGTGAATTGGCAGCAACTAAAGATGAACGTGATGTAACGTTATATTGGGGCTGTAAAGCAGTAGAGCACATGTATTTGTTTGACGAAATGCAGGCGCTAGCATCAAGCTATAACAACCTAACATTCATTCCTGTTGTTGAAGATGTACCAAGTGATTGGACTGGCGGTATCGGTCAAGTTCATAAAGCGGTATTGTCTGATGTTAGTGATTTAAGTGGTTATGAAGTTTATGCTGCTGGACGCTTTGAAATGGTTGGCGTTGTTCGTGATGCATTTTTAGAACAAGGTATGAAGATTGAGCAAATGCACGGTGATGCACTGCCTTATTTAAAATAAAATAGTCCGAGTGTGAACTCGGGTATCATAAAATGGAGAAATTCTGATGACAAAAAAATACACCTCGTTTACAGAATTTTATCCATTTTATTTATCGCAACATCAAAACTTAACCTGTCGTCGATTACATTTTATCGGTAGCTCATTAATATTATTAGTGATTGGTTATGTTGTTTACAGCCAGCAATTCACTCTTTTATTTTCATTACCTGTTATTGGTTATGGTTTTGCTTGGGTGGGACATTTTATGTTTGAACACAATCGACCAGCTACTTTTACTTATCCCGTTTGGAGTTTAATGGGCGATTGGAAGATGTTTTGGCAAATGCTTACTCGCCAGCTTTAATTGCTAAACCTTTTCTATAAAACACATAATAATCGATGGTTAAACTTAGCGATCGTACACTCATAAAGGTAAAGAAAGCGAACCATAGACCATCATTTTCCCATTCTTGTGTAAAGTACCATGTAATAAAAAACGCAGCGCACGACAGCAACATTGAATTACGCATCTGCTTTGAACGCGTAAGCCCCACATAAACACCATCCATTAAAAATGTTAACCAGCCAATTAAACACACTGCTACCATCCATGGTAAATATTCGATAGCATAAACTCGTACAGCTTCTAAATCGGTTAAAAAATTAATCCATTGATGACCTGCAACAATTAATACCAACGCGAATAACACACCAACAATCGCGCTCCAGCAGCCACTAATCATAACGACTTGATGTATTCTTTTCTTATCTTGTTGGCCTTTAGCTTCACCCACCAGCGCTTCAGCGGCATAAGCAAAGCCATCTAAACCATAAGAGGCAAACAAAAAGAAGTTTAATAATATGGCATTAGCCGCCAAAGTCACATCACCTAAAGCAGCACCAGTGATAGTCACAAACCCTAAACACAATTGCAGTGCGAATGAACGAATGAAAATATCTTTATTGAGGTTTAACAAGCGAGAAAAAAACATAACAGATGGACGACACAGCTCACGCCAATCAACTTGTTTTATCTGCGGAGCTAATACTGAAATTAACAAAGTTAAACCACAATAATCAGCGATAACTGATGCCATAGCAGCACCTTCAACGCCCCATTCAAACCCAATAACAAATAATAAATCTAACGCGATATTAATGACGTTAATAGTGAAGAGTTGATAAACCACCCATTTCACTTGTTGCCGTGCTACAAAAAAACCGAGTACGACCAAATTAATTAAGGCGGCTGGCGCTGAGAATATTCGAATATCAAAATAAACTTTAGCGTAATGTGACACCTCATCACTAGCAGTCATCGCGCCTATAACGCCATTAATAATAGGGGTTTTAAATAACAATAATACGATTGAAATAAATGTGGCAATCATTAAAGAGTGAAAAAAATATTGCCATGCTTTAGCTTCATTTTTCTCACCGAGTGACTGTGAAACAACGCCGGTAGTCGACATGCGTAGAAATCCAGCTAACCAAAACATGATGCTAATAATCATGCTACCAACTGCAATGCCGCCTAAATAATAAGGGTGAGATAAGTGACCAATCACTGCCATATCAACCATGCCCAATAGAGGCGTAGTAATATTTGATAAAATCATGGGCAGTGCTAAAAGCAATAACTTGCGCTGTTGGTCAATGGAGGCGACAATGTTCATGTTTTA
>CALJMY010000066.1 GCA_937981905.1 uncultured Enterobacterales bacterium | reverse complement strand
TTGTGGTTCGAATTTTGTTCAATCTAAAAGCCTTTTGAGCAAGGCATGAGGATTGATGCCTAGTTTATCTAGGTGAAAGACGAATAACACCGCACAAAAGACTTTTAGATGAATCCTTCGGACAACATTTGTTTGTTATTTCTACGGCGTTATCGCCTATTCGTGTAGCCAGCTACACCACATAGGCTCTGCCTTGTATAAACCTCAAACAAATTGCTGCAAAAACGAACTCAAAAGATCAACAGACCCTAGGCATTATTAACCACTGCGTTAAATTATTATTATGATAAAAATTAAACTTAACAATTGTGGCAATATTATTGGGTACGGCAATGAACATGCTAACGTTCAGTTCCTTTTGCCAACACTACCAGCACTACTTAAAGACAACCAAACTATTGATGATATTGTTAATATCAATGGGAATCATTGGCGTAAAATTTTCGTTATTATTGCTAAGTTATGTTGCCGACAGAAACAGTGGCAAAAGTATCGCAGTGAGGATTTGTTAAATGAGGTTTATCTTAATTTTTCATTAAAGCCAAACTTTAATAAACAACTAAACATTGTATGTGGTAAGCAACATGCTCAATCAATTGATATATTTAATGAATCATTAAACTGGGAAATAATAGACCAACGAAAGCGAGTACGAATTAATTCAAAAACTAGCGCACACAGAATTATTGCCGCGCCTTATTTAGACTATCGACAATTCCCAAATGCACTTATTGAAGAAGTAGTAAAAGCTTATTATTGTAATTAATTGTCTAACTGAATGTCAGCTTGTTCTTCTAGTGCTAATCTTTCGCGTTCAGCTTTAGACACATATTTAGGCTTAACAACTTTGCTTAATTTTGCATTTTGTTTTTTTATCTTTTTTTCTAAAATAGAGTTAATTTTTCTTTTACGGTTCATAATAAATACGGGGATTAAAAATAAAAATGTAGTTTACCGTAAATCTGACCTTAATCAATAAATAGAGCCTTAATCAATACCCTCAATCATCATTGTAGTCATAAAAAAAGGTTACTTTTTACAAAGTAACCTTTTTATCTACCTAATTAGATAGTCAATTAATTGAATAGAAGCTTAACTATCGCCTTTAAACTGACCCGCTTTAGCTAGTGCACAAGCTTCAACAGATAAGATATCAGCATAGCCTTGTGAACTTTCAGGATTTAAGCCATCACTTGCTTCCATTGAACTATCTTCTTCATTATATAAAGAAGCGTCAATATCAGTCATCGATACAAAGAACACGTTACCTTTATAAAGACCTAATGTTACTTTACCAGTAGCACTTGCTGTTAGTGTTTCAACAGCTGCAATAGCGGCTTTAGTTGCAGTATCAAATCCACGACCATCATAGAATTGGTCACTGATAACACGGCTCATCTGTTGATATAACGCGGTAGAACGACGATCAAGTGTCGCTTGTAAAATATTTTGTAAGCCTTGGCTTAATAATTCCATACCCGGTGCTTCATAAACGCCGCGGCTTTTAGTACCAATGATTCTATTTTCAAGAGCATTAGACATACCTACGCCATTACGACCACCAACAGTATTTGCTAATGTCATCATGTCAAACGGATTAAGTTTTTGACCATTTAATACAACAGCTTCACCAGCAACGTATTCAATTGTTACTTCTTCAATCGTATCTGGAGCATCTTTTGCCCAAACACCCATTGTTGGTTCAACAATTAGCATTGAAGTTTCTAAGCTTTCTAGATCTTCAGCTTCGTGAGATAAACCAGCAAGGTTAGCATCAGTAGAGTATTTCTTTTTCATACCAATAACTGCAGGAATATCGAATTGCGCTAGGTAATCAGCCATTTCGCTACGACCAGGGAATTGCTCAAGTAAATCAGCATCACGCCAAGGGGCATAAACTTCCATTTGTGGTGCTAATGAACGTGTGTAACGCTCAAAACGCATTTGATCATTACCACGGCCAGTTGCGCCATGTGCTAAAATGTTTACATCACGGCTTTTCATTGCCTTAATCAAACCTTGAACAGTTACTGCACGTGCAATACCCGTTGTATTCCAGTAACCGCCATCGTAAGTTGCATTGGCTTTAATTGCTGCAAAACATGCATCAGCCATTTCATTTTTAAGATCAACCAACACAGTTTCAGCACCACAAGGATCCATTTTACGAACAACATCTTTAATATCTTCTTCGTCTGGTTGTGCTAAATCAGCAGAAAAACAAATTACATTAATGTCTTCTTCCATTAAACGTTTTGTAACTGTTTTGCTATCTAGGCCGCCTGATACACAAACACCAACTGTTTTGCCTTTTAACTGTGATAATTTCATTAACTTTGCTCTCACCATGTTGAAATACTATTCATAATCACTGTCTTAAACTAGTTAATTATGAGTAGAAGGGAATCATTTTAAATATTAAAACGAACGATAAACTAAACTTTATATACAAACAAGAAAAAAATGAATATTTATGTCAAATAAGTGACTTTTTATTCTATTTTAATTATTAACATAAATATGTGAACTCAAAAAATTATAAGATTGGCGTTAAACTTCATTATATTCAAAAATTATATAACTCAAATTTAATAATAATCTTTGCTCTCTTAAGAAATAATTTATCTTAATCAACCGTTCACTCTATTTATTAGTAACTATTAGCACGATACTATTTACAGCATTATTGTAAACCTATTAAATTTAAAATGAAGTAGTAATCATCAATAAAGTGACCAGAATATGAAACGATATTCAGCTATTTATATTCACTTTTCTCAATGAAGTATTTCATTCATAAAAATGAATCAATCATCTAGTGATTTAAGTTGACTTTTCCTCGCAAAAACCTACAATTTAGCGCCTTTTATAAGCACTGTGCTTATAAATTCTAATCAATTAATAAAAGAACTTAACTCATGTTAAATCTACAGATAAATAAAGTAGTTAGCCTAAAAGCTGACGTACTTTCGGGACTAACCGTTGCCCTCGCCTTAGTACCAGAAGCAGTGGCTTTTGCTCTTGTTGCTAAAGTAGATCCACTCGTCGGCTTATATGCCGCATTCATTGTAGGTTTAATTACTGCTATTTTTGGTGGCCGTCCAGGTATGATTTCTGGCGCAACAGGTGCACTTGCTGTTGTTATGGTATCGCTAGTTGTTGAACACGGTAAAGAATATTTATTTGCCACCGTTGTCTTGATGGGTGTTTTACAGATTTTAGCCGGTGTGTTCAAGCTAGGTAAATTTATTAAAATGGTACCTCATCCTGTAATGCTCGGCTTTGTAAACGGTCTCGCCATTGTTATTTTCTTAGCACAGTTAGGTCAATTTAAAGTAGAAGATGCTGATGGTGTAATGCAATGGATGCAAGGTGATGCTTTATATACCATGTTAGGTTTAATCGCTGTAACCATGGCAATCATTAAATTATTACCAAAAATAACAACTGCAGTGCCATCAACTTTAGTTGCTATTGTTGTTGTATCTGCTGCGGTTATTGGATTAGACATTAATACGAAAGTTGTTGGTGATGTTGCTTCAATTGCCGGTGGATTACCTGAATTTCACATTCCAATGGTGCCTATGTCATCATGGGAAGACGCTTGGAATGTATTAGTTATCATTTTCCCTTATTCACTTATTTTAGCGGCGATTGGTTTAATTGAATCATTATTAACGTTGACGCTGATTGATGAATTAACGCAAACACGTGGTAAAGGAAATAAAGAATGTGTTGCTCAAGGCATGGCTAACACAGTAACTGGTTTCTTTGGCGGTATGGGTGGTTGTGCCATGATTGGCCAATCTATGATTAATGTAAACTCTGGCGGTCGCGGACGTGCTTCAGGTATTACAGCTTCATTAGCATTACTAGGATTTATTTTATTTACATCTGGGTTAATAGAACAAATTCCATTAGCCGCATTAATCGGTGTTATGTTCATTGTTGTTATTGCAACATTTGAGTGGTCAAGCTTCCAAGCAATTAAGAAAATACCAAAATCAGACGCGTTTATTTTAATCTTAGTATCTGGTGTAACGGTTGCAACTGATCTCGCGATTGCTGTCGTTGTTGGTGTTATTGTTTCGGCATTAGTATTTGCATGGGAACATGCAAAACATGTACTTGTTACACGTTCTACTGATGAAAATGGTTCAACCGTTTATGAAGTTAAAGGTCCATTATTCTTTGGCGCTATCAGCAGTTTTAAATCACAATTTTTAGTGGATGAAGATGCAAATGATGTCATCATCGATTTCAAAAACTCGCGTGTTTATGACCATTCAGGCATCGAAGTTATTGATGGTTTAGCTGAACGTTACACTAAAGCTGGTAAACAATTACATTTACGTCATTTAAGCCAAGACTGTAAAGCCTTATTTACTAAAGCTAGTCCTTGTGTTGAGTTTAACGTAATGGAAGATCCAACGTATCAAATCGCTAGTGATAAAACTTCTTAATCATTGATACCATTTTGAAAGCCAGCCTTTGAGCTGGCTTTTTTGTAAAAGATGTAAAATTAATCTAGCTAATTTTAATTTAAACTACCTGACTTTAATCTCAACGACTTATCAAAGTAAAAGAAGACTAATCGTATTTTAAATGTACGTTGTGTAAATAAATAAGGGAATATAATTATTTGATAAGAGACTTACTGATTTTGTTGTAGAGTAGCTTTGAGTAATATATCTAATTTATCCATATATCGTATTAGGTAGGTTTACCTTCTAATTGATATTAGACATGTATTTTAATAAATTAGTGGAAGAGGCAAACTTAATTCGCTCATGTTACTGGGATAATAATAAAATAATTAATTCTTTATTTATTATAATTGTTGTTCTGTAACAGATCTATTTCGTCCTAACTCTTTAGCTTTATAAAGTGCTAAATCAGATCTTTTTAACATATCATCTAATGTAGAATCTAATTTTCCTCGTTGAGCAATCCCTATGCTTATTGTCATAAAAATATCATTACATTCATGAATATATTTTGTTTTTTCTATAATTTTTCTGATATTTTCAGAGATCATGAATCCCTTAATAATATCTGTATTAGGTAATAAAATAGCAAATTCTTCACCACCTATTCGAGCTAATAAATCAGATTTACGTATAGATTGTTGCAATGTTGTCGCGATTAATCTTAATATTTCGTCCCCTATATTATGACCTAAATCATCATTAATTTTTTTAAAAAGATCAATATCAATAAAAAGTATAGTGAAATCAGTCTTATCTCTGACAGATAGGTGAAAAAATTTATCTCCTGTTTGGCTGAAGCATCGTCTATTGGGTATTTGTGTTAAATAATCTTTTGTTGCTACTTCAGTCAATTTAAGCGTCTGTATGCTGTGTTCAGTTAACGCTGTCTTTAATTTGTTATCGTCGTAATCGTGAAGTCCGACTAGTACGGCCATAATTAACTGTATAACAATAGATATCGACTCTGTTGTAAAGAAAAAAGCATTAATCAATAACAGAAGTATAAGTAATATATGAGTAGCTTTAATTCTAATTAACAGATTAGATGAAAAATTTTTAAAGTCGTTATTTTGATAATCCCTAATTTGTTGCTCAATTGGTGTCTTCATTAGCATCCTTATCTAATGTTATCTTTATTATCACGGTATATTTGTTATTGTACATTTTTTATATCATAAAGAAATAGCTTATCTTTTACACAAACTATTCATTTGAAACTAACTCTATTCAATTTGTTAGACGAACTAATACCGTTAAATATTGCGATAAAAATAATAGTTATCACTACATAACTCAAAGTACCTAGATAAATTAATTAGAGCCTCAGTAAATAACTTTAAATAGGCTAAAAGATGTTTATGCTATTTCTATACTTAGTACATTAAGAGATAATAAATTGACAATTACTCGATGAAGTAATTTAAGTATAATTAATACAAGTGAAATACAATGTTAACCAACTACCTTGAATCTCAACTACTTAATAAAGTAGAACACTGCTATCGAGATGCCGAGCGTATATTAAATAGAACCTTTCCTTTCCCAGATGTATTACTTAATCAACGAGGAAAAATAGCAGGGTGTGCGCACTTACAGAAAAATACGCTAAAATTTCATCCACTTTTATATCAACAAAATCAAGAGCACTTTTTAACACATGTAGTTCCCCACGAGATTGCCCACCTACTAGTATGGCAACTATATGGCAAAACAGCGCCCCATGGTAAAGAGTGGCAAAATATTATGGTAGGTGTTTTTAACTTACCACCTCATAGAACACATCAATATAATGTTGATAATATTGGTATTAAAACGGTTTTATATACATGTGGCTGTGGTGAATTAGCAATGACAATTAGACGTCATAATAAGGTATTGAAAGGTGCTATATATCGATGTAAAAAGTGTCATCAGGATTTAAGAATGAAGTAATTTATGTCAGTAGATG
>CALJMY010000065.1 GCA_937981905.1 uncultured Enterobacterales bacterium | reverse complement strand
TTAAATCACGGCAGTGTGGCTGATTATGGTCATATCGAAGGCTACGAAACTATTGTTGGTATTAATGAAGCAGGACGAGATATTCGTTTATCAGTCAGTTATACCTTCTAACTTCATCTGGTTAAATTATCACTAAATCTAAATAAACGGTTACGGTATGAATAATACGGTAGTCGTTTTGTTGTATATGAATCTAAAGATTATGAAAGCAAAAGTACGATTATTGTAGATGGCATTACATGCTTTTTTTTCATGCTTATTTCTATTAATCACCCGATTATATATCTATACCAGTATGTTGTATTTTAAGTTTATTTATCTCAAAAAATTATATATCGGTTATAGAGTAATTAAGGTCGAAGATTTCATGATTTTTGAGGCTGTTAATTAGGTCAATAAAAATTAGTTTTATTTAAATGTAGGTATTCATGTTTCGTAAATTTATATTTTGGTCACATCTTGTGGTGGGTATTAGTGTCGGTGTTGTAGTCTTTATCATGTCTGCTACTGGTGTTTTATTAACGTATGAAAAGCAAATAAAAGATTGGGATGAAGCCCGTTACACATCTGTTTCTGTTGATAATCAAGAAAGATTAACCACTGATAAAATATTAGATATAGCTCGGAAAAAACATCCAGATGAAACGCATTTTTTTATTCGTTGGGTGAATGAGCAAGGCAGAGCAATTCCTGTTTGGGCAGGCTCTCAGAGTTATTTGATTTCAGCCTACTCTGGTGAAATTGTGCAAAAAGGGCAAAGTTTTTTAGGTGAAGCATTTCATACAATTAACGATTTGCACCGTTGGCTAGGTTTGCATGGTAAAGCTAAAAATATTGGTAAGGAAGTGACGGCATACAGTAATTTGTTATTTCTTTTTTTAATTATATCTGGTGCATATTTATGGTTACCAAGGCGATTTAATTGGTCTGCTATCAGGTCTAATTTAATATTCAAAAAACAATTTAAGAGTACTCATGCCAAGTATTTTAATTGGCACAATGTGTTTGGCTTTTGGGCATTATTACCACTTATTGTTGTGGTAAGTACCGCGACGATATTTCATTTTGATTGGGTCAACGAAGCGTTATATGGGGTTTACGATGAGGAACCAGCAAAGCGCCCTAAAAGAGAGGAACTACCAGTATTAATAGATGGGAAAGTCTCTTATGAAGCACTGTTTGATATTGCTAAACAACATTCTGCTGATAATAGTCCATCACAGTGGTATTCCATGTGGTTAGAGTTTGGCAGAGTTGAAGGACAATTACGTTTTTATATCGACCCCAGTATTGGTAACAACCCAGAAAATGCTTACGCATTATTTCTTGATATAAATAACGCTGAAGTTGCTAGAGTGCAAAAATACACTGACTGGTCTCCAGGTGGCCGTGCTTGGACTGTTTCTCGTTACCTTCACACTGGTGAACATTATGGTGTGGTAGGTCAAAGTATTGCCGGTCTAGCTTCGTTAGCTGCTTGCTTTTTGGTTTATACCGGTTTTTTACTTTCTTGGCGACGTTTGGTAATGCCCTATTTGCGCAAAAGAAAGTAAACGTTTGGAATCATGTGAATTTAAGGTATGAATAAATGTGATTCAAGCATATTTTTTATTCTGCTCTCCTCCAATTACTCTACTTTATATTTCTATCGGTATATTGTGTATTTTTGATGTTGAAGTGTCGACAGAATATGAATATGCTGCACCGTTAGAAAATGGTTGGCCAGTAATCGCAGAATTATTCTGTCATTTTTCATGACTACACAGCTCTAATAATACTTTATTCGAAAATATACATATCAATTACCCTTATAAATATAATACATTGTTGTATATAATAATTTAGTTACACTTTTATAAACAATTAAAAAAGGATAATAATATGTTTAATTTAAAATCGAATTTAAATACCTTGGATCGATTATTACGGTCAATTATTGGAGTCGTTTTTGTTCTTATTAGCTTCCCTTTTTATAACTTAATATCTAGTGAACTCATTAGTATGCTTAGTTTAGTATTTGGCATAGTAAATATATTATCAGGAGTTTTAAGTTGGTGTGTTGTTTATTCCCTTTTAGGAATATCTACAAAAACAAAAGAGTCTTAACATGTTTTCCGATACTGATTTTATCGATAAGAAATCTACAAAAAAACTCCAACATAAAGTTTTTTTATCTTTTTCTGTCGTAACAATACTAATTAGTATCCTATTCATATTTGAGGGATATTATGCATCCCTTGAGTTTGGCAAAGAAATAGAAAATATCCAATTGCACAATAATGCAATTCAAATCATTAATAAAATTAATAAATTAACACCTAATATTGATGAAAATGACGATGAAATAATAAATATTGTTGACGAATTTCATACACAAACTAAGTCAGCTGTCGTCTTTTTATTAAATGATAAACGTATTTATTCTGCAAAAAAATTTCAATCAGAACAATTGAATAAAGTAGTCAATGCCGTTGAACAAAAATCGCTTAAATTAAACACGTCGGCCATGGCACACCACGATCATTATACGAATGAATATTGCGAAGAAGATAGCTGCTTAATTGAAGTTGATGGACAAATATATAATTGGATGATTCACGATAGTGAATCTTTTGGAAACATAACATTAATTCAAGAAAGTAATGTTATAGATTCAGCTAATACTATTGTTTTTCCAAGAATGTTAACCTCTTCCGCTGTTGTAATATGGATTGGTTTATGGGCTTCTTTAGCAATTGCAATTTTTATAGCTAAAATGGTTAATACCTCAAACACTTTGCGATTATACCCACTTTATCATGATCTCAATACTGATTTACCTAATAACAAAAGCTTAGATCAAGAACTCAACAATATAAATAATAATAAAAATGATCTTCGTCATTATAACTTGTTGTTAATATCAATCGATAACCTGGATACACTAGAATACAGCTATGGTTATACGCCCAAAGAACAATGTTTTAAGACCTTAGCTAATAGATTAATCGATACACAAGATAAAGAGTTTATTGGTGTATTTCAAAATAATACGTTTTATTGTTTATCCCATCATCTCATAGACAAAAAAATACAAGAAAATTTACAAACCAAAATTCAGCATTTATGTGAACCAATATTCGATGACGGTTTACAGTTCTTTCCAACTATTAGTCAAGCAATAATACAATTTGATACTGGGACATATACTACCCATGAAATTATCGGTAATGCTAAATTTGCTTTGAACAAAGCTAAAAATATCAGGAGCCGTGTTTATACTTATTCTTCAATAGAAGATGAAGAAACAAAAAAGGTCAATGAATTAACTCATGATTTAATTCATGCGATTGAAAGAAAAGAATTCGTTTTATATTACCAACCCAAGATTGATCTTAGCAATAACACTGTAAATAGTGTTGAAGCACTTGTTAGATGGCAACACCCAACAAGAGGTTTACTCTACCCTGTCGATTTCATTGACCTTATTGAAAATAGTATTATTGCTAGCAAGTTTACCTGTCATTTAATCGAAATAGCATTAGCACAATCTGAAGTATGGTTACTTGCAGGTTTAAACCTTCCCATTGCTGTTAATGTCTCTCCTTATGATTTGGAAGACGACACCTTAGTTAATCAAATAACAAATTTGCATGAGAATGGAACATTACGTAAAAATGCTATTAAAATTGAATTAACAGAAATAGAAAACTCACTAGACATTGAACATCTGGCTAATATGTTGAATAAGTTAAAAGATATTAATGTTAATTGTGCAATTGATGACTTCGGTACAGGTATGGGTTCTTTAACCTATCTTAAGTATATTCCGATTAGTACAGTTAAAATTGATAGATCTTTTGTCATGGATATGGATACCAATCTAACCAGTAAGGCGATTGTAGAGTCGACAATTAAGTTAGCGAACAAGTTAGGTTGTAATGTAGTCGCTGAAGGAATTGAAAACAAAAAAATTGCAGAACAATTAACAAATATAAAATGCGATCTAGCCCAAGGGTATTATTTTTCTAAAGCGATTACTGGACATGAGATTGAAAATTATATTGCCAATCAACAAAAACAATTACCTATTAGTGATGACTACACCATTTAATTCTATTTAATCTAACAATAAATATACTCTCTGTTTATGTCTACGAGAAAATAATCATACCTTCATTCTAATCACTATTTCATATACGAAAGTATATTTTTAGTATCAATAATTATTTTATATTAGCTTTTATGACTCACTTAAAGGTTGATCTAGTACTCCATCTCGTACTTAGAATTGAAAAATTAATATCTAAACACCTAAAACTAATCATATCTGTCATAAAAATTGAAAATAGTTAGATTTTTTATATTTTTATTTTAACTGTTTAAAAAAAGAACATAGTGGTCATACCTCTATGAAACTAAAAGAAAAACACAAAACAATATTAGTATAAAAACTCTAAATTGTTAAATAAAAGTAACAAGATAGACTCCTAATGTAACAAAAGTGTTTACAAGTACGTATCTGGCGGTTAATAATAGCCCCAATGGAGCAACAACTGATTCAATATAACCTTTCAAAAGGCTCCATGACTTCTGTTGTTAACTCCCAATAAAATCATATTTATTTAATTTAAGTTTTATATTGAACGGCATGTTTAAACGCTAATTTTATGCGAAACAACTGTTCAGTATTAACTGGAGATACATTTATGTTAAACACAAAATCATTAGTACTTTTAGCCACTTTAACTGCAGCAGCTGCTGGCGTAGCTCAAGCAGCAACTATCGACAACTCAGGTTTCGAAAACGGTTGGGCTGATTGGAATGAAACAGATCCAGCATCTATTTCAAGTAGTGCATTTGATGGTTCTCAATCATTAAAAATATCAGGTACTCCTGGTCGTGTTTTTCAATTAGTAGATGTAGAAAAAAATACTGAATATACTGTAAGTGCTTATGTTAAAGGTAAAGGCCAAATTGGTATTAACGATAACAATGGTTTATTCAAGAACGTAAAATTTGATGTCAGTAGCTGGACTAAAGTATCAAAGACTTTTACTACAGCGAGTAAAGATTCATTACAAGTATTTGCGAAACATAACGGTAGTACTAGCGATGTTCGTTTTGATAATTTTGAATTAACAGCAACTGGTGACAGCAGTAATAATGAAAATAGCAGTTCATCAAATGCAGATATTCCAAGTATTATTACTAATGGTAATTTGTTTGAGTTAGAAGGGAATGACCCGCATCCGTTAGTAAACGATACTACCTTGGTGTTTGTTCCTTTAGAAACACAACATACGACATCTAGTGGTGGTGGCTGGCGCCATGAGTACAAAATAAAATCTAGCAAGCGTCAAGCAATGTACGATACAAGAGAAGAGTTCTCTGCAACATATAAAGTAGAATTATCTAATGGTAGTAAAACAATTATTGCTCAGCATCATGGCAGTGACGTTTCTACATTAATGAAATTGTACGTAGCTGATTCAAGCGAATCAGGCCTTATTGATAGCCAAGCAAACAACGGAATATTCGATGTATACGTTCGTTTACTAGGAACAGATCGTAAAGAAGACCGATTTGCACTAGGCACAGTAAGAAGTGGCGAGTCTTTTGACGTTACTATGACAAATGATGATGGCTTTGTAACAGTAAGTGCATTTGGTGAAACTGGTGAATTGTTAGTATTAGATGATGACAGCACATATTTCAAATTTGGTAACTACTTACAATCTCAAGACCCTGTAACACGTGAAGATTGTGGTACTCGTGGTGATTCTGAATCATGGGCTGATTGTTACGATGAACTAAATATTACTAAATCTAAAATTACATTAACGAATGTAAAATACAGCAGTAACCACTAGTTAAAAACTGCTCATAAATAATTATATTAAAAACCTCAGTTTAGATAATAAACTGAGGTTTTTTTATTTAAAATATATATCAAAATTCATACTTTAATTCTAACTCTAAACTCTAAGTTTAATCTTATTAAGTTCTACCTTCTATCTGCTTATTCTCCACTTTCCTCAATCAATATAATGATAACGATTTGATGCATTTCTACTGTTAGGAATAACTGATGAGAATGTTATAATTTCGTTATAAAGACACCATAGATGTTTAATGTAATACCGCCTATAATTTGAATTAGATTTCTATAAAGAAGAGTGCTGAATATGCAAAATATACAAAAAATAAATAATACTTGGACGAAGATAATAACTGTATTTTTCAGTTTAATGATTATTTCATCTTTTTCCGCAACAGCCTCAGAATACGACAGATGGGGAGTTAATAATCCTGATGATACTAATGCTATTAACCATACTCCTATGTCTAATATCTATAAGTTTTTAAATGATCCTAAATCAAAGAAAGGAAAAATAGCTTATTATCGTAGTCAAGGCAAAGCATTAGAATATGTAACTAATTATAGAAAGTATTTAGAAAACATTCCCGTTAGCATCTTAAATAAAGATGAGCAGTTAGCTTATTGGTTAAATTTGCATAATGTTGCTGTTATTGAAATGTTTTCTAATAAACTTAGATTAACGAAAAAAATTAAAAAGTTACGTGGAAAACCTGGTACTCCAGGTAAAGAATGGGCTAAAAAACGTGTAACTGTGGAAAAGGTACCTCTTTCTCTTGAAGAGATTGAACAAAATATATTAATGGCACATTGGAAAGAGCCTTTAATTATTTATGGTTTAATTTACGGTACAAAAAGTTCGCCAGTTATGGGAATTGAAGGCTTTCAAGGCAGTACTGTACGTAATCAGCTAACTAATATTGCTAAAAGATTCATTAGTAAAAAAAGTAATGTAAATGCTAGTAATGATAGAGTTATATTATCTAGTCTATATATCTGGAATAAAGACATATTATTTGCTGGCGACGACGCTGTGTTAATTGCTCATTTACAACAATATGCAGACAGTAATACGTTACCAAAATTAAAAAAAGTAACTACGGTCAGTGATATCCATAAATATAAATGGACAACTAATGCAGAACCTAAACCTCGCAGAGTTTCAAGTGGCGCTCGATCTGGTGGCAGCGGTGGTTATGGTGGCGGCTCTTAAACACGATTACTAATGTTAAAAAAAAACATAAGTGTATTAAAAAATAAAAGCTCAAATATTATTATTTGGGCTTTTATTGGATTAATATCCGTCTTACTTTTTACTTTAGAACGGTTATCACCACAGTTTGATTATTTTATTACAATATTAGAACGCCCTACTTATTTAGCCGTTACTTTAATGTGCCTAGCTGGGATTATATATCTCTTATTGATTAATAAAATTGTATCTAGCAAAGTAAAAATCACCATACTCCCCCTCTTTTTTATTGGGTTAATACTACGTTTACTTTTCCTACAATCTACGCCAATCTATGAAGATGATTTTTACCGTTACTCTTTTGATGGCAGCATGTCTTATCATGGTGTAAACCCTTATAAATACACACCGCAAGACGCACTAGAGCAACCAGCTTATATTCATAATGAATTACTGGGTATTGAAGATGAAAGCATACCTGCTAATCCTGACTTACATTTCTTAGCTGACCAGCCGTTAATGGAACGAGTCGCTTATCCAGATATACGCACTATTTACCCACCAGTAACTCAATCAATATTTGCGTTAAGTTATGCCATTAAACCTTTTAGTTTAATAACATGGCGAACGATATTGCTTGTTTTTGAGATCATTAGTTTTGTCTTATTCTTAAAGTTACTTAAGCATCTAAACAAACCTGCTATTTGGAGTGCTATTTATTGGTTAAATCC
>CALJMY010000064.1 GCA_937981905.1 uncultured Enterobacterales bacterium | reverse complement strand
AAGCAGTAAAAGTATAATGAATTCTGAAGGTTTTCTTAGTGGGTGTTGTCATAACACCTTTTACTACATCCCATAAAGAATAAGTAAGCCAACCAATCGAAAGGCTACAAATTAGTCCAACTAATAATGAAAGTGTAATATCATCAACTTTATGATGAAATAAAAAAGCAAATAGAAAAGCGTTAAATATATTGATTGGTTGAGTAAGTATTAAAAGACGAGTCGCTACGGTTAATTTTTTAGATTGAAAGTTAGAATATTGTTCTTGGGAGAGGAATTCGATTTTTCGTAAAGATAATTTACTAATAGAATACATTTGAAGAAAATCCTTTTATATTCAAAAAAAATGTGCAATAAATTAATATTATTTTTAATGCTATTGGATTTTTAATTTTGTAACTATCAAGGATAAAAAAAAGTTGGTGCCCGGAGACGGACTTGAACCGTCACACCCGAAGGCGGGGGATTTTAAATCCCCTGTGTCTACCGATTCCACCACCCGGGCAACGGATGTTCGATTGTCATTAACAACAATACGAATTTGTGGGCCAAATTACCGAAATAATATGGAGCGACTTACGAGGCTCGAACTCGTGACCTCGACCTTGGCAAGGTCGCGCTCTACCAGCTGAGCTAAAGTCGCACTTTTTTGTTACTTTTTTATAATGAGTGGTAGTCATTATAAATACACCATGTTGGTGCCCGGAGACGGACTTGAACCGTCACACCCGAAGGCGGGGGATTTTAAATCCCCTGTGTCTACCGATTCCACCACCCGGGCAACACGATTTTTCTTGATATCACCTACATGTAAACATGGAGGCGGGTCCCGGAGTCGAACCGAGGTAAACGGATTTGCAATCCGGTGCATGGCCACTCTGCCAACCCGCCGATATCATATAAACATTCAATCCATAAATATCATGGAGCGACTTACGAGGCTCGAACTCGTGACCTCGACCTTGGCAAGGTCGCGCTCTACCAGCTGAGCTAAAGTCGCATTCAATGTTTAATGCTATCAAATGATTTTTCGTTACTACGTTTTGTGTAGTGCCGTGTTGTCATCCGATGCAGCGCATTCTAATGATTTATCTAAGAGAGTCAACAATGTTTTTCACTTTTTATTTTACTTGGATAAATATCCAACGAAAAGAACAAGAATAATCCAAAGTGACTCATTATTAAACACTTATATCTCTTCTTTATTGATTGCCTTTATTGCTGCGATTAAATAACTAACCATTGAAGTGATCGTTAATATAGTCGCGATGTACAATAATATATAGCCAAGGTCGATAATCACCTCATTATATCGAGATAACAGCGCAATGATGGCTAACATTTGAGCAGCCGTTTTCCACTTGCCCCAATTAGAAACAGCAACAACGCCTCTTTTTCCTAATTCAGCCATCCATTCTCGTAATGCGCTAATAATTATTTCACGAGAAATCATAATAACAGCAGGTACTGTTACCCAAACAGACTGATAATCTTGGCTTAGCATAACTAAAGCAGCACCAACCATTACCTTATCAGCAACTGGATCTAGGAATGCACCAAATTTTGTACTTTGATTTAACACTCTTGCTAAATAACCATCAAGGATATCGGTGCCCGCTGCAAACCAAAATATAAAAGCTGAAATTAAATATCGATGTTCATGCTCCGTAAAAAATGAAGCGATAAAAACAGGTATAAGAAAAATACGTAATAGAGTAAGGAGATTTGGAATGTTTAACGGCATCGAAAAAATAACTAACTAATTTAAAGTGTCCTTATGTTGCCTTAATAGTCAGCGTAATACAAACGCCCCCGAAGAATGGTTTTATAATTGACTATTTTATAAACATTGTTAACAAGCAATATTAAAATACAGTTTAATAATTATAGAAAATAAGCCATTTCAGATAACTACTGTTTTAATGTATCAAAAATAATTTGAGCTAACTCAGCACTAATACCGGGTACTTTGGCTATCTCTGAGCTACTGGCTTGCTTTAATGGAATTAATCCCCCCATATTCTTAATAAGTGCTTGTCGTCTTTTAGGGCCAATACCTGGGATGCTTTCAAGTGTTGATGTGTTTTTGACTTTAGCCCGCCTAGCTCGATGACCAGTGATAGCAAATCGATGAGACTCATCACGAATATGTTGAATTAAGTGAAGCGCTGGATTGTCGTTCTCTAAGTCGATTGTTTCTCGAGTAATACCAACAAACAAGGTCTCTAAGCCAGCTTTACGCCCTTCTCCTTTAGCCACACCAATAAGTAATGGCATTTTAGGTAAACTGTCTTGATATTTAGCCATAACCGCTTCTGCTTCACTGAGCTGCCCTCGCCCTCCATCAATAAATAGTATATCAGGGATGAAAACAGGGTCATTGGCCTTGGCAAATCGGCGTGACAGTGCTTGATTCATTGCAGCGTAATCATCACCAGGTGTAATACCTTCAATATTAAATTTACGATATTGTGATTTAGCAGGTCCTTCACGATCAAATACAACACACGATGCAACAGTTTGTTGGCCTGAGGTATGGGAAATATCAAAACATTCCATACGAAGGACTTTATGGCCGTTATCAATCACTTTTTCTAATGCTGTAATACGCTGTAGCTGAGTCCCTTTTTGCGCAAGCTTACTTTCTAATCCAATACGAGCATTTCGATTAGCCATATCGACTAGCTTTGCGCGTTCGCCTCTTGTATTAGTATGCAAGTTAACTTTATAGCCAGCCTCATTCGTTAATACTTGTGCAATAACTTTTTCATCCAAATTTTCAGCACTATGTAACACCTGACGGGGAATTTGACGTCCTGCCGCTGCATTTAAATAGAACTGCAAAATAAACGCACTGTATAATTCATCAGTTTCTGTATCTTTAGGAATTTTGGGGTAATAGCTTCGTGAACCTAAAACCTTACCGTTACGAATGAATAAAATATGGAAACATGCAATACCATGATCATAATTAAACCCAATAACATCAACATCAGTTTGATCGCTATTAATCCATTGCTGTTCTTGAACTTTACGTAATGACGTTAATTGATCTCGATAACGCGCTGCTGATTCGAAATTGAGTGCTTGGCTGGCTCTTTCCATATTGCCTATAACTTGATCTAAAACACTTTGGCTATTTCCAGATAAAAATAAAGCCGCTAATTTAACTTCATTAGTATATTCCTCTTCACTAACTAATGATGGAATACAGGGTGCTAAGCAGCGTTTTAATTGATGTTGCAAGCAGGGTCTTGTTCTATTTCTATAATATGCATCTTCACATTGCCTAATAGGAAATATTTTTTGCATTAAATGCAAGCTCTCACGAACTGCACCACTATTTGGATAAGGACCAAAATATTTTCCTTTGGCTTTTTTTGCACCACGATGACTCGTAATACGGGGGTGTTTATGATCAGAAATAAAAATAAAAGGATAAGATTTATCATCACGTAACAACACATTATATTTTGGCATGTGATGTTTAATGAGATCGTTTTCTAAAATGAGAGCTTCGGTTTCACTGGCGGTAACTATAACTTTAATATCAACAATTTTACTCACTAATACACGAGTTTTACCGTTAGTAATATTGGTACGAAAATAACTCGCTAATCGTTTTTTGAGGTTTTTTGCTTTACCAACATAAATAATAACATCGTCGCTATTATACATTTGATAAACGCCAGCCTGAGTGGTGACGTTTTTTAAGAAAGGTTCGCTATCAAACACGGTTTTATATTAAAGCTTTTCAGTATCTAAAATACCATGACGAATAGCTAAATGTGTTAGCTCAACGTCACCGCTAACTTCTAATTTTGAGAATAAACGATAACGATAAGAGTTAACTGTCTTTGGACTCAAACTTAGTTGTTCAGAGATATCATTTACTTTTTGCCCAGTCGTAATCATCATCATAATTTGAAGTTCACGCTCAGATAATGTCTGAAAAGGATTGTCTTGTGTCGGTTTAAATTGACTAAGTGCCATTTGCTGTGCAATTTCTGGAGATAGATAACGTTGACCTGATTTAACTTGTCTTATCGCATTAATCATTTCTAATGGTGCAGCACCTTTAGTTAAATAACCTGCAGCTCCGGCTTGCATAACTTTAGTAGGGTATGGTTCTTCGCCATGAATACTAATCACAATTATTTTAACATCAGGGTTTAAACGTAGGATTCTTCTTGTCGCTTCAATACCACCAATGCCTGGCATGTTCATGTCCATAAGAACAATATCTGTATCGTTATTACGGCACCAAGCTACTGCCGCTTCACCAGATTCAACTTCGCCAACAACTTTAATACCACGAACATCTTCAAGCAAACGCCTAATACCAGTACGAACTAACTCATGATCATCAACTAAAAAAACGTTAATCACTTAAACACCTCAAAACTCATATTGCTGACTAGAAATATCCATTTACATGATCCAAATAATCATAGGTACAGTAATCTATTTAATTAAAAATAGAAACCGATATTAACACTATAATATCAGTTTCTGTACTTTGTTCACTTTCCAACCAGATGCACTAAATTATTAATTAATCACTAAATATTTTAGTAATTAATGTAATTACGTCATCGATGTCTTTACCCGCTTCAACTTGAGAAATAATTGAACTACGTTGTGCGATAAGAAAATCTGGTGTGTCATCAAAACCCAATACACGGTCAACTAATTGAATAGCAGATTCTTTACTACGACGTGTTTTAGTTGTTTTAGAACTTACTTTCTTAGGCTTACTTAACAATTGAAGATAATTTGATTTTAATGCTTGCTGCTCGTCTATGTAGAACAATAAATCCATTAATATTACGCGATTTTTCCATAATATTACTGAAGCTTCATCACTTGGTTGTTCGCTGTTATACCAATGCATAGTACGAATTTTAGTAATGACGCTATTCCAGTAACCATCAAAATCAGTAATTTTAAACTTAACAATGTCTAAACCTTGGCATAAATCACTAATTTTTGCAGGAGCAACAACAACAAACTGATCAGGACGGCGCATGGCTAATAAGCGAGTAGCAACTGTTAGTGTTGATTTTTCTTCAGCACCTGTCATTTGAGCAACAAACTCTTCAACAAAGGCATCGTATTGAGCTTTTGTTACTTCACCTGTTTTTGGAATTTCACTTAATGCTTTATCTAATGCACCAGGGTTAACATTTAATAACTGGTGTAAACCTTTAACTGATTTAGTGTTACCAAACCATTGCACATCAAAATCATAAACTTTAGGGTCATGACCACTTGTATGCTTACCAACAAACGCTAATTTGTCTTCTGTAATTAAATGACCTAAACCATCAATATTTAAAGCAGAAATGTAATCTAATAGTTTTAAACGTTCCGGTAATGCATGTTGAGTTTCTTGTGCTAATAATAATGGCTCATAAAGTTCCCAAGGAGAAACGCTAGCCATTTTAATTTGAGTAAGACTTACACCAGTAGTAAGTAATGTCGTCATTTTCTTAAGCGGTTTAAATTGTGGCTCATCCATTAAATCACGATTAATTTCGTGTAAGCACACATTTAATAGCTGTTTACACCAACCATTAAAGTCTTCTGGAGTATCATTAACTTTTACAGCCATTAAATTCAACGTGAGTGGTTCTACTTCTAACAAGATTTTTTGATAAAGAGCCGTCTCAACAGCAGTTAATGACATTTTTGATGGCGAAGTTAAAAGATTTTTCACAGGGTGTAAGCTCCACAAGATAATAAGCCCGACACAAAAAAGTGTATCGGTATAGTAAACTAGCATTTGAATTACAAGTATATCATAGGGGGGTCACTTAAAGACACAATGTTAAGTGCTAATAAGTCATCATTCGAGAGATTAAAGGCTTTATTTCAATAAATTGTTTAGATAACACTCTAAGTTTGTATATTAATCACAAAATCCACGTTGTAAGAAAGCGTGTCGATTTATAATAAAGCTCTCTTCATTGGTATTAATAAACTCAATTGCTAGTTCAAAATTAGCAGCCAAACACTTATTTTCTAACGCAATTTCATATTCATTCATGACTATATGCATTGCTTCAATGGTATATTCAGATTCGCCTTCGCCAATTTTAAACTCGTCGGGTTCAAAGTTATCAAGCATCCAATGTTGTAATTTTTCGGTGGTAATTTCTTGACTGCCCCAACGGGTTAATACATCAATTAATTGTTTTTTTGTTATATGGGTTGCTGTTTTAATCGTCATTATAATCACTTAGTAGTTGCCAATCTCTTGGCGCTTTTTTACAACATTTTACGCAGTTTAGCTCATAGCCAATCATGTTATCTCTACCCTTTTGAGTTATAACCCACTCTCTATTTGCCCACGGTGGGTTATGACGAACATGTTGATTGTGCCCACAAGCTAATTTAGCAACCCAGTGTTGCTCGTCATCACGATGATAACCAACAATGGATTGTTTAGCGCTTGTCTTACTCATCAAACATGTTGTTAATAATAGGTTCTTCGTCGTCAATCAGACCAAAACCTACTTCAATTGAATCTACGCGTTGTAAACCTCTTGGCAGTTTATTACCACGACGCCCACGCTCACCAATGTAATGTTCTAAGTCACTAGATTTTAAAGTCAGCTTTCGTTTCCCAGCAAATAAGGTGATATCACTATCACTATTAATGACGGCAATTTGCTTAACAAATTCTTCACGACTAGCCACGCGAGAACTTGGGATATTAATAATTTTATTCCCTTTACCCTTACTTAACTTTGGTAAGCTATTAAGTGGGAATATAAGCATACGTCCTTCGTTTGAAATTGATAAACACAATTGATTTTCGTAATCATGAACTTTTACTGGCAGCATAACTTCGCTACCTTTAGGACGAGACAAGAGTGCTTTACCTTTTTTGTTACTCGATACCATATCGCCAAACGAACCAATAAATCCATAACCGCCATCAGTCGCCATTAAGAATAATTGTTCATCACCGCCCATTAGTGTATGCGCAACAGATTCACCAGCAGTGATAGTAAAGCGGCCAGTTAATGGTTCTCCCTGACTTCTAGCTGTAGGTAATGTGTGAGCATCTGTACTGTAAGCACGTCCTGATGTATCTATAAATACTACAGGCTGGTTACTTCGCCCTTTAGCAGCACATAAATAACCATCACCTGCTTTATAACTTAAATTTTGAGGTTCAATATCATGACCTTTTGCACAACGTGCCCAGCCTTTTTCCGAAACAACAATGGTCACGGATTCACTTGGTACTAAATCTTTTTCTGATAATGCTTTCGCTTCACTTCGCTCTATTATTGGCGTACGGCGTTCATCACCGTAAGTTTGTGCATCACTGATTATTTCTTTTTTGACTAATGTTTTCATGCGACGTTCGCTAGATAACGTTAATTCAATACCGTCACGTTCTGTAGCTAATTCATCTTGTTCTGCACGGATTTTAACTTCTTCAAGCTTAGCTAATTGGCGAAGTTTAATTTCTAAGATTGCTTCAGCTTGCGTTTGTGATATCGAAAAACGACTCATCAATTCCGCTTTAGGATTATCATAATTTCTTATGATTTCAATTACTTCATCAATATTTAAAAACGCAACTAACAAACCATCTAAAATATGTAAACGCGCTAAAATCTTATCAAGACGATGCTGTAAACGGCGGCGTACTGTTTCTAAACGATATTCAATCCATTCAACCAATATATCTCGAAGTCCCATTACGCGTGGACGATTATCAAGACCAAGAATATTAAGGTTAACTCGGTAGTTTTTCTCTAAGTCAGTCGTCGCAAACAAATGATTCATCAAGCCTTCTACATCGACTCTATTTGAACGAGGTACGATAACCAAACGCGTTGGGCATTCATGATCAGACTCATCACGTAAATCTGATACCATTGGTAATTTTTTAGACTGCATTTGCGCTGCAATTTGCTCTAATATTTTACCACCTGACACCTGATGAGGCAGCGCTGAAATAACAATATCGCCATCTTCAAGCTCAAACACCGCGCGCATTTTAATTGAACCTTTACCCGTAGCATACATTTTCTCAATGTCGGATTTTGGTGTAATTATTTCAGCATTAGTCGGGTAATCAGGACCTGCAACGTGCTCTAAAATTTCACTTAAATCAGCTTTAGGCTTATCTAATAAAGTAATAGCAGCAGTCGCTACTTCACGCACATTATGCGGCGGAATGTCCGTTGCCATACCAACGGCGATACCGGTAATGCCGTTAAGTAAAATATGAGGTAGGCGAGCAGGTAACACCATTGGCTCTTTCATGGTGCCATCAAAGTTTGGTTGCCAATCAGATGTACCTTGAGCTAACTCGCCAAGGAGAACTTCACTAAATTTTGATAATTTGGCTTCGGTATAACGCATAGCAGCAAATGATTTAGGATCATCGGGTGCGCCCCAGTTTCCTTGACCATCGACTAACGGGTAACGATAAGAAAACGGCTGTGCCATTAACACCATGGCTTCATAACAAGCACTATCGCCATGAGGATGAAATTTACCTAATACATCACCCACCGTACGGGCAGACTTTTTATATTTAGCAGAGGCATGTAAGCCTAATTCGCTCATCGCATAAATAATACGGCGCTGAACTGGCTTCAAGCCATCACCAATATGCGGCAATGCGCGATCCATGATCACGTACATTGAATAGTTTAAATAAGCGTCTTCGGTAAAGCTTTGCATTGATTGTTGTTCAACACCATCAAGACTCATCAAGTTGTTATCTGTCATGTTATTCTGCCTGCTGGTCGTGTTCATCAACGTTTAGCGATGTTTGGGCTAAGTTACCTTTGGTTTCTAACCAATGGCGTCTGTCTGGTGAGCGTTTTTTAGCAAGTAACATATCCATCGCTTCACAAGTCTCTTCAACGTTATCTAATGTAAGCTGTACTAAACGACGTGTATTAGGATCCATCGTGGTTTCACGAAGTTGTAATGGGTTCATTTCACCCAACCCTTTAAAGCGTTGTACGTTAACCTTTCCACGTTTTTTCTCAGCTTCAATACGCGTTAAAATGCCATCTTTTTCACTTTCATCAAGTGCATAAAATACTTCTTTGCCGATATCGATACGATATAACGGAGGCATTGCAACATACACATGCCCTTGCTTTACTAAATCTCTAAAGTGCATCATAAATAATGCACACAACAAAGTTGCAATGTGAAGTCCATCAGAATCGGCATCCGCTAATATACAAACTTTGTCGTAACGCAGTCCTGACAATTCACTTGAATTTGGATCAAGACCAATCGCGACAGAAATATCATGTACTTCTTGCGACGCTAACACTTGAGTGGATTCCACTTCCCACGTATTTAATATTTTTCCTCGAAGAGGCATAACCGCTTGAAACTCACGATCACGTGCTTGTTTAGCACTACCACCAGCAGAGTCACCCTCTACTAAAAATAATTCAGCGCGTGATGGATCTTGTCCGGTACAATCTGTTAATTTACCCGGCAACGCAGGACCTGATGTTACTTTTTTACGCGCAATTTTTTTGGTTGCTTTTAAACGGCGCTGCGCATTATTAATACATAAATCAGCAATTTGTTCCGCGACTTCAGTATGTTGATTAAGCCACAAACTAAACGCGTCTTTAACCACGCCAGACACAAACCCACTACATTGGCGAGAAGATAAACGCTCTTTTGTTTGGCCTGCAAAAGCGGGATCTTGCATTTTTACCGATAAAACGTAACTACATTTATCCCAGATATCATCCGGTGTTAATTTAACGCCGCGAGGTAATAGATTTCTAAACTCACAAAACTCACGCATGGCATCTAACAAACCAGCGCGTAATCCATTAACGTGAGTACCACCTTGGATAGTAGGAATGAGATTTACGTAACTCTCACTTAACGCATCGCCACCTTCTGGTTGCCATACAACAGCCCAATCAACTGCTTCTGTTGTAGCGTTCAACGAGCCAACAAAAGGTGTATCAGGTAAACAAGGATATTCTTTAACGGTTTCTAGCAAATAATCTTCTAGGCCAGACTCGTAATGCCATTCTTGAACATCTTTAGTAATCTTGTTGGTAAACTTAATTTTTAAGCCAGGGCATAACACAGCTTTTGAGCGCAAGTTATGGTTAAGACGAGAAATAGAGAATTTATAAGAATCAAAATAAGAAGGATCTGGCCAAAAGCGAACATTAGTACCTGTATTACGCTTACCACAAGTACCAATTTCTTTTAAGTCTTCAACTTTATCACCATTTTCAAAAGCAATACTATACACTTTAGCATCACGGCGAATGGTTACTTCGACACGTGTTGATAATGCATTAACTACTGAAATACCAACACCGTGCAACCCACCAGAAAACGCATAGTTTTTACCAGAGAATTTACCACCAGCATGAAGCTTACATAAAATTAGTTCAACGCCACTAACGCCCTCTTCTGGGTGAATATCGATAGGCATACCACGGCCATCATCGGTGACTTCAAGAGATTGATCTTCATGCAGAATAATTTGGATAGCGCTAGCATGACCTGCTAATGCCTCATCGACACTGTTATCAATTATCTCTTGACCAAGATGATTGGGACGGGTGGTGTCGGTGTACATTCCCGGACGTCGTTTAACAGGGTCTAAGCCATTTAAGACCTCAATGGCGTCCGAATTGTATTGTTGATCACTCACGATGATAGCCTTCTGTGGATTTTCTTATTATTAATTTTGCACTATTAAGAACAGTGTAGCTAACTTTATTCAATCATTTAAGTACTAACGTTCGTTAATGAATAAAAACTGAATAACTGCGTGTAAAAAACGCTCAAATCCAACAAATCCATGGTCACCTTGCGGTTCAATTGTCATTCTAGCCCCGTTATAAACATTCACTGCAAGTTGATAATCTAGCGTTTCATCACCCTGTTGCAATAGCACCCATAAGTTTTTAGGCGCATTTATTTTTTCAAAATTGATACTTTTTAAATCGATTGCATGCTCATTCGTAATCGTATGAATTTCATTAGTATAAGGATTGACGTAATCACCAATTAACCCTGAAATCAATTGATGAGGTGCAACGGCTGGGTTAATTAGTACGCCGCGACGTTCATACTTTTCGCTGCATAGTGTCGCTAAAAAACCTCCCATAGAACTACCGACAAAACCGATAGTCGCGTTTGGTGTGGCTAATAAAATATCATCAACAATTTTTTCTATTTGTTGCAGAGCTAATAAAGGCATAACGGATATTTGAGGAGCGATAAAACTGATATGGGGGCAGTTTTTCTCAACAAACACTTTCATTTGCATCGCTTTTTTAGACGCAGGAGAGCTATTAAAACCATGTAAATAAATTAAGAAATTAGGAATAGTCACAGAAAAACACTTATGTAGAAAAATGGTATTGACAGCTTAAACCATGTTGATTAAAGCTGCAAAAATGTCTTGTGACCGATTAAATAGATGGATGAGTTAAACGTTAGTAACCAGCAGGATCATAAGTCGGCATAAATTTATTATCTGCAACACGATGTACTTTCGTTTTTATAGTACCGTTTGCAAGCAACTCCATAAATCGAAAACCTGGTTGTTGTTTATCAATTGTAAATTCTTTTTTTAATGGTGAAAATTGTACACTAGTAGACGGCGCTCCTAATATACGTACTCCATTTTTAACAGCATCCACGCTTTGATGAACATGACCAAATACAATACCTTTAACTTGAGGCACTTTATCAATGGTTTCCCACAATGCTTGTTGGTTGTTTAAACAATGTTTATCAATCCATTCACTATTCATCGGAATAGGATGATGATGCATCACAATAAGCAAATGATGATTAGGATAATCAAGAGCAGCTTGTTCAATACTGGCTAGTTCATCGTCATTAACTTCACCACAAACGATGCCTGGAATTTGAGTATTAAGTAATAATAATTGCCAATGCCTAAACAAAATTCGTTTTTTGGGTGTAAGCGCACCTATTGATAATATTTCTTTCTGTAATTCATTATCATCATGATTGCCGGTTATCCATGCAACAGGATGATTTTGATATCGAAAAATTTCAGCACATTTATAATAAGATGCTTCACTATGATCTTGGGATATATCACCAGTAATTAACGTTAAATCAATATGATGATATTGAGACGATAGCGCTTTAACAGCCGCAAAACTTTCATCACAATTAATCCCCATCAATTCATCGTTTTTTGATAAATGTAAATCCGTAAACTGTAAAATTTGAGGATTAGCTTGTCTTAATTGCAATATATCTTTATTCATTACATTCTCGGGTCTAACGCCATAACACGACCATTTTTAAAACACCGGTCAAGCCACTGACTTAAAAATTTATTAAGTTGATATTTTTCGTCTGGCTGCTGCATCAAACGATTAGGATAATCATAACGTGATTTAAAATAACGAATCTGTCGACTAGCTAACACTTCTGCCATTTGTGCATCATGATATAACCGAACTTTTAATTGAGGCGTCAGTTCTCTATCATTGTTATCATCAAGCGCAACATTAGTTGCAATGCTTTCAATATTAAGCACACTTGTATATTGGGTTTGTTCACAAATATTTAATTGAAAACAAGCACTGTCTAAATGAAAAAAATAACTCTTATTTAGTGTTAAATCAGGTAATAATTTTAAAACTAATAAATAATTATAAGAACATGCACGGTGTAATGACAACATGTCCGGTTGATATTTTGGTTTCTTTTGGCAAAAATTACCCATCAGTTCCTCATACTTATCGACTTAATTATATTCATTAATTTGTTTACTCATCAAGTAGGTTATTTAAACGTAACGGCCATTGTCGCTTAATTTTTTCATGATTGAGTGCTAACCATTGTAATCCAGTAATTGTAACACCGTTTTGAAACTTCGATTCACTCAACTGATTGATTACATCAGTCACATTTAGTCGATGTGTTTTAATATCCTCATGTTCATACTCAAGCCCCGCAATGCTATTAGCAGTTTTTGCATCAACATGAGCAATGTATAGATCAATTTTTTCAGAGGTTCCACCGGGACTGACTAAATAACTCATTATTTTTTCTATGTGTTGACACTCAAGTCCTGTTTCTTCAAAGAGTTCACGTTTAGCTACGTCTTCAGAGGCTTCACCTTCTTCAATCATGCCAGCGACTAATTCAACCATCCAAGGATTAACATCATGTTCAAAAGCGCCTACTCTTATTTGTTCAACCAAGACTATTTCATCAGTAATAGGATCATATGGAATAACAGCAACTGCAGTATCACGTTCAAATAACTCACGTTCGACAATATCACTTGTACCGCCGTTGAATAATGAATGTGTAAAATAATATTTGAGCATTCTGAAATAACCTTGCCAAATAACTTCTTTTTTAACAATGGTTAAGTCTTTTTTTGAAAATTTATTCATAAATAGTGCGCTCTATACAAAAATTTACATCTTAAAGGATATAATGACGTTAATTACACGTAGTATAACTGGATTTATGTTAGGTTAAACACAATAACAACGTTTAAATAAACGGTTTATAATTAAATTAAGTCGACATATAAAAGATATGCCTTAATCTGTATAACAAACTGTTACATTAAGTCGGTGTTTAATCATTAAAAAAACATTAAAATCAAATTAATATCACCCATAGAAACGTTAGGATAACAAATGAGATCGACATTGAACAAACTCATGCTATCAGTAAGTTTAGGCTTATTATCAATGACAGCAACTGCTGATGGACTGCACCAAATTTATCAACAAGCTTTACAAGGCGATCCACAAATAAAACAAGCAAAAGCAAATCGCGATGCTAGTTTTGCCGCTATTGGTCAATCTCGAGCCTCATTGTTACCTCAAATCTCAGGTTCTATTGGCCTAGATACATCAGGTGATGATTTCAGTCCTCGTTCAGGGTTTGATTGGGATTCACAATGGACTGGCAATGCTTATGTTAGCTTAACGCAAGAAATTTATTCACACGGTTCTTGGTTGAGTTTAAGTTTAAGTGAAAAAACTGCTTCTCGCAGTGATGCACAATTAGCTGCTGCACAGCAAAATTTAATTTTACGTGTCGCTAACGCTTATTTTGACGTATTAAATAATACTGAAAACCTATCATTTATTAGAGCTGAAAATCGTGCTATCGAACGACAGCTTGAGCAAACAAAACAGCGTTTTGAAGTAGGTTTAAATGCTTTTACTGATGTACATGAAGCACAAGCACAATTTGACTTATCAAACGCTAACGAAATATTAGCCGTTAATAGTTTAGAGAATAGTTTAGAAGTACTAACTGAAATTACGGGATTAAAACATACAGATTTAGATGCTTTAAACACAGTAACCTTCAGTCCATCATTGCCAACACCGTCAACATCTAGTGAATGGATAAAATTAGCTGAAGAAAATAATTTAGCATTACTTGATGCTCGCTTAGCCCAAGATATTGCCAAACAAACTATCGACTTGTCTAAAGCTGGTCACTTACCAACATTAACGGCCGGTGTTACTGCTAATAAGGTTTTTCAAGGTAATTCATCAGTGAATACTACTGCTGGTGTAACGCTTAATGTTCCAATTTATTCTGGTGGATTTGTTAGTTCACAAGTTAAAGAAGCACGATTTAATTATGTAGCCAGTGCACAATCGCTAGAACAAAATCATCGCAGTGTTGTTCGCAACATTCGTAATAACTTTAATAATGTCCGTGCATCAATTGCATCAATTAACGCCTTTGAGCAAGCAGCAAAATCTGCAAACAGTGCATTAAAAGCAACTGAAGCAGGATTTGAAGTCGGTACTCGTACTATTGTTGATGTGTTAGACAGTACAAGACAGGTTTATAGTGCAAGACAACAATTAGCTGATGCACGTTACTCATACATCCTTAATGTACTTAGCTTAAAAGAAAATGCTGGAACACTAAAAGAACAAGATCTTATTATGATTAGCAAAGGCTTAAAATAACGATTAAGTGTACCTCGTTACTCAAGCCCTATAATTGAAAAAGCCAGCTTACATAGCTGGTTTTTTTATGCTTTTAAGAAAGGAATGACAAATACTATCGATGTATTTTAAAGAATTAGTGACTAAGCAGTGCTCCCTTTCAATAATGTATATTACTTTATCTTCCTCTCATTTGACCTAACATTAGCACCGTCTAATAGTAGTGTCTAATAA
The DNA here is from genome assembly GCA_937981905.1 of uncultured Enterobacterales bacterium. Taxonomy (GTDB): domain Bacteria; phylum Pseudomonadota; class Gammaproteobacteria; order Enterobacterales; family Psychrobiaceae; genus Psychrobium. Next base: position 5,691 of record CALJMY010000064.1, on the reverse strand, counting down.
CAACCCTGTCTGGCATTAGTGATGTTTACTATTAAAACAACTTTCAATTAAACAAATAAAAGAAGCATAAAAAAGCCCGAATAAATAAATTCAGGCTTGATAATAAATATAAGGATTAAGGTTTAAACAACAGATTCCTTAATTGAACGACTCTTAGGAATGATACGCTTTATATCTTCTAATATTACATAGAAACATGGAATAAAGATTAAAGTTACTATAGTTGCAAAGGCAACACCAAACGCTAATGATATAGCCATTGGAATAACAATTTTAGCCTGCAAGCTTGTTTCAAACATAATAGGCATTAAACCGATAAATGTTGTCAATGATGTCAATATTATTGCTCTAAAACGTTGTGTTCCAGCTTGAATAACTGCATCGGTTATTTTAATCCCTTCTTCTCTTGCTTTATTTACAAAATCTACCATAACTAATGAATCATTTACCACGACACCAGCCGCAGCAATAATACCGAAAACGGACATAATACTTAAATCTAATCCAAAAGTGATGTGACCTAATACCGAACCAACAATACCAAATGGAATAGCTGACATAATGATAATAGGTTGTGAATAGGAACGTAATGGAATGGCAAGTAATGCAAATATTAACAATAATGACAAACCAAAGTTACGTACTTGCTCGTAAATACCATCGACTTCTTCTTGTATACTTCCTGCCAGCTCAGTTTTTACACTTGGATAAAGTTTCAATAATTTTGGCATAAAGTTATCTATTACATCGTCAGCAACCTTAAACGTTTCTACTTGTGCACTATCAACCGTTGCCCACACATTAACAGTTCTTTGCCCATTCTCTCGACGAATACGATTTAAACTACTTTGTATACTAATTGTAGACAATTCTGATAATGGTACATAATCACCACTTGGGGTTTTAATAAGTGTTTTATCGATATGTCCAATGGAGCTTCTTTGAGATTCAGGATAGCGTAACATGACTTTTAACTCTTCACTGTCACGTAAAATTCTTTGTGCTTCAATACCGTAGAAACTAAAGTTCACTTGTGACGCAACATCTTGTAGTGTAAGCCCTAAACTAAATGCTAATGGATTTAACTTAAATTGAACCTCTTGTGTCGACTTTTGACGACTATCATTAATATCAGAAACCCCCTTTAACGATTTAAGTTTTTGTTTCAGATCATTTAATGCCGCGAGTAATTCATCATCATTTTCACTCACTAACCTAAAACTAACATCACCATCATCACGACCGCCACCAAATAAATTGTCACTTATAGAAATAGATTTAACACTAGGAAGGTTTGGCAGAGCATCACGCCAGCGCTGTGCAACTTGGAAAGTGTCTAAAGTACGTATTTCAGGATCAACCATTTTAACGGTTATTTCACCAGACGTACGTGAGCTCAATCTTGCGTTAATATCACTTATTGTATTAATACCTGTTTCTTGTTCAATCGTTTTATCAACACGTAATAACATTTTTTCTACAGTTTTAATCGCATCAAGTGTTGATTGTTCAGATGACTGTTGCTCCATTTCAATTGTGATACGAGGAAAGTCATGTGGTATTTCTGGCGCACCAATAAAACGAATAATACCGCCAATAAACAAACCTGCGCAGATAATTAAAATACCTGTAAAGAACATAAAAATAGCATAACGATAATGTAAAGATCGGGTTAAAAACGGTTTGTAGTAGCTAACGACAAATGTTTTCAAGCCACCATCAATCGTTCCTCTAATTTTGTCTAGAAAGCCTGGTTTCTTATCTGTGTTAACATTCATATGTGCTAAATGTGCAGGCAAGATTAACTTTGATTCAACCAAACTAAACAATAAACATAAAATAACAACATAACCAATGGCATGAGAGATTTCAGACCCCGGTCCATCACTTAATATCATCGGTAAAAAGGCAGCTATGGTAGTTAAGACACCAAAAGTTGCTGGCATTGCAACGCGTTTAACACCGCGCACAACATTATCAAGTGAGTGGCCGTGCTTTTCTATCTCATCACTGGCACTTTCACCTACAACAATTGCATCATCAACAACGACCCCTAGCACTAGAATAAAAGCAAATAAACTAGTGACATTGATGGTGACATTAATAAATTCTAATGGCATAAAAAACAATGCGCCAAGAAAGCTTACTGGTAAGCCCATCATCACCCAAAAGGCTAAACGTAAACGTAAAAATAAAGCCAACATAACAAAGACTAAAATACCACCAGAAAACATATTAGATAACATCATGTCGAGTCGACCATTGAGGTAGTATGTCATATCAACCCAAGGTTCTAGGCCAACACCTTTAGGCAGTTGTTCTTGTTTTTGTGCTAGATATTCACGCACCTGCATAGCAACATTAGTAATAGATTGATCACTGGACGCACCAACAAATAATGTCACAGAATTCTTACCATTAAATTTAGCGTAATCAAGCCCCTCAACAAAACCGTCATTAACCGTTGCTAAATCTCCTAATAGAATAATGGTACCGTCATTAAGTGTAACAATAGGTAGTTGTTCAAATTCTTGTTGATTGTATGCTTGATTTTCAACGCGCATTGAAATGATGCCGTTATTTGCGCGAATTTGTCCTGCCGACATGTTAGATGAGAAACTACGAATGGCTGTCGCTATATCTGTAAAGGATAATTGGTATTCTCTTAGCTTATTTTGATCAACTTCAATCGCGATTTCATACTCTAAGCCACCAAAAAAATCAGTGACATTAACAGAACTTAATTGTTGGATCTCCTCATGAATACCTTTGCCAAGTTCTTTTAATTGCTTAGGCGTTAAGTCACCATATAAACTGATATACATAACTTCTTGAGTAAACTTTTCACGTTTTATAACAGGCCGCTCAATACCATTAGGAAAGCTTGAAATTGAATCTATTTGTGTTTTAACCTCATCAAGCACTTCTTGCATATCATAATCACTGTCAACCTCAAGCCATGCATTTGAATAATCACGATTTGAATAGCTGATGACTCGCTTTAAGCCCTCAATACTCTCCAAAGACTCTTCAATCTTTATTGTAATTCCTTCTTCAACGTCTTTTGGAGCAGCGCCTAAATAAGGCACATTAACTGAAATCCAATTTACTTCCACAATAGGAAACATTTGCTTTCTTAAAATTAGTGATGCCGCTAAACCACCAATAATAATAAAAATCATCAATAAATTTGCAGCAACATTATTACGTGCAAACCAAGCAATAAGACCCGTTTCTCTGGTGTCCATTATAATGCTCCGCCTTGAGTATCAGCCTTTTTATTCATTACAACGGCGGTGTCTTCGATATCTAATGTAGTCAACTTCATTCCTTCTAAAGGAACATCTAATGTACTTGTAATCAATTGATTATATTTACTAAAATCAGCTGATATAACAACATGACTTTCTTCTTGTCGTATTATTTCAATTGGCTCAAAATGTAATGTGTTATCCGTTGTCATTAATGCAATGCCGCGTTCTTCAATTAAATACCTTGGAATAACAGCGGCGTTTTTTACCGTAACGCCAATTATATCGGCACTGACATAACTGCCAAAACGTAAAGGGTTAGCTAATTTATAGGGGGTTTTCACTTGCGCGACTAGATAATTCATACGTGACTTACTATCAATAATCCCCTCATTACGAACTATAACGCCCTGCCATTGAACTGGTTCACCATTAAATTGAGCATTAAGCACTACTTGTGCATCAACACCTTGATTGATTAAATATTGTAAGTCTTTGTCAGTAATTGGTAACCTAATTTCACCAACATCAACACGAGCGACTTCACCAATCACACTGCCACCGCTCACAAAACTTCCCAGCCCTACTTGTTTACTCTCTACAATAGCATCGTACGGTGCAATAATTTGAGTACGTTCGAGATTACGCTGAGCCCGTGAAACACCAGCGGTTGCTGCTCGGACTTTAGCAACTTCATGTGCTAACTGTGGCTTACGTAATCCTAGTTCTGATGGACTTGCATTGCTAATTTGTTGCCACTCTTTCTCAGCAACATGCCCTTTTGCTTTTTCTTCTTGTAAAGACGCTCTTGCAGACGCTAAATTTGCTTGTGCTTCAATAAGTTGAGTTTGGTAATCACTATCATCAATCCACGCTAATACATCACCAGCTTTAATAAAGTCACCTCGATTAAATGCATCAGATAGTTGTGTTATTTTCCCGCCAACTTGAGCAACTAAAATAGTGCTTTCCTTGGGGATAACCGTGCCTTGTGAATGAACAATTAAAGGAAAATCATTTGTTTGAATTGGAATGGTTTTTACAACAGGAGTATATTCTTTGATAGTTTTCTTTTCGGGAGGAGCCTTCATTTGAACTAATATGACAGTAATAACAATAGCTACCACCAATAAAATTAATGGTAGTAATATCTGTTTCTTCGTAGCCATTCGAGCTTCCCTTAGCGATAAATTCATATAAATAGTAAAAAACTTAACATAACGTATTGATTACACACCATGTTAAATTGTAATAAAATGTAACTCAGATGCAAATGCATCTTAATTACGATAAGTAACCTTATATGTTAACGTTCTTTCACACCAAAAAATAAGGCATAAAAGATAGGAACATATAGCAGAGTTAAAATGGTAGCAAAGCCTAGTCCAAACATAATCGTAACTGCCATTGACTGGAAAAACACATCAAACAGTAATGGGATCATCCCTAAAATAGTTGTAATGGCTGCCATTGCAACCGGTCTAACACGACTGGCTCCAGCTTCTAATAATGCATCTATTGGTTTTAATCCTTGGGATAATTCAATATTAATTTGGTCAAGTAATACAATGCCGTTTTTAATTAACATACCTGATAAACTTAATAAGCCTAATAAAGCCATAAAACTAAACGGTGCTTGCATTACAAGTAGTCCACCAGCAACACCAATAACAGCCATTGGCACAGTAACCCAAATAACCAACGGGCCTCGTAGTGAGTTGAATAATAACACCGTAATCATAAACATAATTAGGTATCCCAAAGGCAAGCCGCCAACTAGTGCTTTTTGAGCCCGTGTTGAACTTTCATATTCCCCGCCCCACTCCAAATGATATCCACGAGGTAATTCAATCGCTTCAATATCACCTTTGACTTGCTTAAATACTTGAGCAGCTGTGCCATCACCTAATACATCATGATCTGCTTTTACCGTAATAGTGCGCTTACGATCGCGTCTCATAATTATAGAGTCTTCCCATTGTGTCTCAAAACCATCAACAATTTGACTCACAGGAATATAACGCCCAAGACTACGGCTATAAATTTGTAACGCATTCAAGCTATCAACCGATAGCCTTTCTTTATCGGGTGCACGAGCCACAATTGGTAGCATTTGAGTGCCATCACGATATAAACCGACAGATTTACCACTAAAACTTACTAGTAACAACTCATCTAAATCAGCTTTAGTTATACCAACACGGCGAGCTTTAGCTTCATTAAATAACGGTCTAATTTTTTTACTGCGCTCTCTCCAATCATGACGAACGTTTAAAGCATTTTGATTATTTAACAAAATTTGTTTAGCTTGTGCAGCTAAACCACGAAGTACATCAGGGTTCGCACCAGAAAATCTTGCTTCTATTTTAGAGTCTACTGCTGGCCCTATTTCCATTAACTTAATCTTAGTTAACGCATTAGGAAAACCATCAGCTAAATA
>CALJMY010000063.1 GCA_937981905.1 uncultured Enterobacterales bacterium | reverse complement strand
TTATTTCAATGAATACAACGAAGAATGCCATCAGAAAACTAAAAGCATTTTTAGATCAAACGACGGTGAAGCATTATTGATGAAAGTCTTATCAGGTAACGCTTTTATGTTGGCGCCAGCGTTTATTATTGAAAATGAAGTGAAAGAAGGACTACTCATTCCTTTTTTAACTAATGTGAAGCTTAAAGAAAATAGACCGATGTATGCGGTGTATCCACATCGAGACTTACCTGTGAGAACTCGATTGTTTTTTGATGCTGTTAAAGAATATATTGGTAAAGAAGTGCCAATTTGGGAGGAAGCTATTCCTAATTTTGATAGGCTTTATCGATAAGAAAGAACTTCTGCACGTTTAATCATTTCTTCTACTAATCTCTAGTATTTTACGCCTGATTGTCATTTCTAGTAATCGTTTCTAATAATAGTTTTCAATAGAAAATTACCTTTCTTAAGGATGTCTTAAGGAAAGAGACTTACATTGTTCGCCTAATCTGAAATACCTAAGGTTGATAATGAAAATAATTACTAGCGTTCTATTAATACTCATGTCGTGTGTTCAAGTTGTTCATGCTAAAGAAACTCCTCAATTACGATATAACGATATCGTTAATGAAAATATTGGTCATGTCGTTTATCTCGATTTTTGGGCATCTTGGTGTACGCCTTGTCGTAGATCATTCCCTTGGATGAACGAGATGCAAAAAAAATATGGCGATAAAAACTTTAGAGTTGTTAGCGTTAATGTCGATTCTGATCCAAAACTTGCTCAAGAGTTTTTAGCTAAAATTCCTGCTGATTTTTCAGTGTTATATGACCCGAACGGTAATCTTGCAAGTGAAATGAAATTAAAAGGAATGCCTAGTAGTTTTATTATTAATGCTAAAGGCGTTGTTGTTAGTGCTCATGTTGGATTTAACGATAAGAAAAAGGTTCGTTACGAGCAAGAAATAAATCACTTAGTTCAAGGAAATTAACATGCATAAATACAAAATATTGTTGATGGTTAGCATCGTATTATTAAGCGGCTGCTCTAGCCTTGGTGTTCAACCTTGGGAAAGAGATTTATTAGCTAAAAAAGAAATGGCGCTAACCGGTTCGCCAATTGATTCAGCATTAGATGATCATATTTATTTTAGTAAAGAAGCAACGAGCGGTGGCCGTAGTTTTGGTGGCGGAGGTTGCGGATGCAATTAAAAAAACAGAATAAGTCGAACTTAAAAGCGTTATTAACGACAGCAACGTGTGCGTTATTAGGTGGAACAGTTCAAGCTGCTACTCAAGCTAATACCGAAGAAACGTGGGAATTTGATACTGCACTTATGCATTATTCAGAAACTGACCGTGTGTCAGCAACTGAAGTTATCATTGCTGGTAAAAAAACGTTTGTTAATGATGAAGTGCTTAGTTTAAAACTTACTTTTGATACGTTAACCGGTGCTTCTGCCAATGGCGCTGTTGCTCAGCCAACGCCGCAAACGTTTACAAGACCCTCTGGCAATGGACAATACACGATACAAGAAGGTGAAACGCCATTAGATGATACTTTCCAAGATACACGTGTTCAATTTACCGGACAGTGGACTCAACCATGGTGGGAAGGATATACCGTGAGCGTTGGTGGAAATCTCTCTAAAGAATATGACTACACGTCAATATCTGTTAATGGCAACATAGCAAGAGACTTTAATAACAAGAATACTACGTTATCAATTGGAACTGCTTATGCTTATGACTTAATTGAGCCTGAGGGAGGCATTCCTGATCCACTTTCTGCAATGCTTATTGGTGATTCTGATGATCCAAGCTTTGAAAGTGAATTTAATGCTACACGCATTGGCAGTGATGACAACAAAACGACATTTGATGTGTTATTTGGTGTAACTCAGGTTATTAATCGTAAGATGATTGTTCAATTTAATTATTCGCTCTCAACATCGAGTGGTTATTTAACTGACCCGTTCAAAGTCATTAGCTCTGTTAATGCAAATGGAGAGGCTCAAGAGTATTTACATGAAAACCGCCCTGATGATCGAACAAAGCATGCATTTTTCGGACAAACTAAATATCATTTTGATTCTGGTTTCTTAGATGCTAGTTATCGATATATGACTGATGATTGGGAAATTGAATCGCATACCTTTGATGTACGTTATTTAATTCCGTTTAGTAATGGTCACTTTATTGAACCGCATGTTCGTATGTACACACAAAGCGCTGCTGATTTTTATCAGCCGTTTATTCAAGAAGATGCACCGTTACCAGACTTTATTAGTGCAGATTATCGAATAGGAGATTTAGACACTTATACTGTTGGTCTTAAGTATGGCATCCCAATGGATAATAATAATGAGTTATCGTTTAGGTTGGAATATTACCATCAAGCACCTAAAAGTAATGGAACAGAAGCTATTGGTGTCTTAAACGATGTTGAATTATATGAGCCAATAGATGCTATAGTTGCGCAGGTAACTTATTCATTCTAAGTAATTCATTTAAGTGTCCGTTATGTCAAAAAATAGAGTAAGCAAAACAAGCTCTAGCAGAACTGTACAGTGTATATCCAGAGACAATGGGTTTACGCTGTCTTTTTTTGCGATGGCTAGTTTATGTGAAGTATTAATTGATACTCATGATAAAAAACTCGCGATACGCATGGGAAATGTCGCCGCCAATGAAGCGTGGCGCATTGAAGATAAATATTCTCGATACGATAAAAACAGTCTTTGTAGCGAAATTAATGCAAATGCTGGTAATCGTGTTGAAATAGATGATGAAACTTATCACCTCATTGAATTTATTCAACAATGTTATGACCTAAGCGATGGTGAATTTGACATAACATCAGGAGTTTTAAGAAAAGCTTGGTTTTTTGATGGTAGTGACAACATACCGAGCAAAAAAAGAGTTAATGAATTACTTAACTTTGTTGGTTGGCAGCATATTGAATATTCACCAACTTACATTATGCTAAAAAAAGGCATGGAAATAGACTTTGGCGGCATAGGGAAAGAATATGCGGTTGATAGAACTATTGTATTGTTAAGTGACATTGCAAACATTCCTGTATTAGTTAATTACGGTGGTGATTTAGCGGTTAGTGGTCAAAAGAAAAATAATGAACCGTGGCAAGTGGGTATTGAGCATCCATCGTTTACAAGTGATACATCCTCGTTTGTTACCTTAACAAGCGGTGCCATTGCTACAAGTGGTGATGCTAATCGATTTTTATTAAAAGACGGTCATCGATACAGTCATATTCTCAATATCAAGACTGGCTGGCCTGTTGAACTTCCTCCAAATTCAATAACAGTAGCGGCTCCAAAATGTATTCAAGCAGGTTTTTTAGCGACATTAGCGCTACTTCAAGGTATTGATGCTGAGGAGTTTTTGAAGGAACAAGACATATTACATTGGTCAATTAGGTAATGTTTTATGAATAAATATAAGGAAGTAATTAAATCATGAGATTGTTACTTGTTGAAGATGATATTGATCTTGCTAATGGCTTGCGAGAATCATTAAGAAATAATGGCCATAGCACAGACAATGTTTCGACGGGCAAAGAAGGGTTGCTGGCTATAAAAAGCGGCGACTTTGATAGTGTCATTCTTGATCTTGGCTTACCCGATATCGATGGTCTTGATGTGTTAAAAGAAATAAAAAAAATAGATAGCACCTTCCCAGTCCTTATATTAACGGCCAAAGACGGTATTGAAAGTAAAGTTAGAGGTCTTGATTTAGGCGCTGACGATTACCTTGCAAAACCGTTTAATATCGAAGAGTTATTTGCACGATTAAGAGTGATAGAAAGACGATTAGGTACGCACGTATCATCTATCATTACTCATAATGATGTTGCTATTGATACACAAGCGCACACTATTGCTGTTAATAATTTAGAGCAGAATTTTTCGCGACGCGAATACATGATCGTAAAAACGTTATTGGAAAATATAGGGCGAATTCAATCTAAAGAACAATTAGAAACTCAGCTTTATGAATGGGGCGAAGAAGTATCTTCAAACACGATAGAAGTTCACATCAGTAATATCAGAAAAAAATTACCCACTAACTACATTAAAACAGTTAGAGGGGTTGGGTACGTTGTGAGTAAATTATAAATGAGCATTCAGCGATATTTATTAATTGTTATTTTGTCTGTGGTCACCTTGGCCTCTTTCAGTGCTGCCCTGCAGGGATATAAAGCCAGTAAAGAAAAACTCAATCATGTTTTCGATCAAGAAATGCAGTCGTTTGCTATTGCGTTATTACACAGCCCAATTAAAAAATCATCAACGAAAGTCGTTTTACACTCTATTTTTGCGTATCAAATATGGACAGATAATAAATTAACGTTAAGAAGTGATAATTCGCCAACAACCTATATAACAAAGAGAAATCAAGGGTTTAGTGATAACAGCTTTTTAGCGAAACGATGGCGTGTTTTTGTGTTGGTTGAAGATGACATTAAAGTAATTGTTGCACAGCCAATCAAGCAACGTTTTGATACCGTTGAAGAAGTCTTGTTAGAAGCTATATTACCGATTGTTTATGCGATTCCATTAATTGGTTTATTAGTATTTTTTGCCATTAATCGCAGTTTAAAACCTCTTCATTTCCTATCAAAACAACTTAAAGAAAAAAATGTTGATGATCTATCATCCATTAAAGTGACAAAAAACTCGGCGGAACTCGCACCTATTGAATCGACTTTAAATAACTTATTGGCAAGATTAGGCAACGCTTTTGAACGAGAAAAGCGACTTTCTAGTGATGCAGCCCATGAATTAAGAACACCAATTAGTGTCTTAAAAATTACTGCACATAACATTGGTATTGCCTTTCATAACAATAAGCTACAACAAAGTCATATTGATGAACTTAATAGTAATACAGTAAGAATGGCGCATGTTATTGAACAGGTTATTACGTTAAATAGAACGACCCCTGAAAATTTTGATAAAAGTAAAACAACAGTAGATTTACGTGAGTTATTACAAGGTGTAGTCGCTGACAATTATCATGAAATGGAATTAGCACAGCAAAATATTTCATTAGAGTCTGTGCCTGTTTCTATCTTAGGAGACAAGTTTTCGCTTGAAATTTTATTTGATAATTTACTTAAAAACGCGATTAAATACAGCGGTAAAGCAACCAACATTTTGATGTCCGTTGATGATAACACAGATGAAGTTCGAGTTATCGTTGAAGACTCTGGCGTGGGCATTACTCAAGAGCATTTAGATAAGGTGTTATTACGATTTTATCGCGTAAAACAACATGCAGAAACCGGTAGTGGCTTAGGGTTATCTATTGTTAAGAATATTGTAGAGCTGCATGACGGAGACATCCAATTAATGAAGTCTGATTTAGGTGGACTTAAGGTTGTTATAATCTTACCTAAATGGGATGTGGCTTTATGAATAAGCTACAATATATCAATAGTTTATTAATCTTAATTGTTCTTTGGATGCCAACTTATAGCTGGGCTAAAACGAAGCTTTTTTATTTAACATTAGAAAATAATGTGTTTACGCCTTCTGAATTAAAAATTCCTGCAAAAGAAAAAGTTAAATTAATTATTCACAATAAAGATGATAAAGCCGAAGAGTTTGATAGCTTTGATTTGAATAGAGAAAAAATGCTATTTCCTCATAAAAAGGCGGTTATATTTATTGGCCCCTTATTGCCTGGTAAATATGAATATTTTGGAGAATATAATCCTAATTCTGCCAGAGGGATAATTATTGTGGAGGTGAGTAATGCTAATTAATGTCGTTATATTATTCATTAAAGATCTGTTACCTATCTTCATTTTACTGTGCTTGATTAGTACAAATCTACCATCAGATACAATGTCCTTAAAAAGGATATTAATTACTATATCAATGAGCTGCTTAGGCGTTGTTACCACTTTCATTATGTTGCCTATTATCAGCGAACTATTTGGCGGCCTTGGCATTGAAATATTGGAAAGTATTGAGCTGATTATTATTTATTGTTGCTTATTATTTGGTAGCGCTTATATCGTTACTCAACATCAATTAACGCCACTACAAGTGTCTTTGATGATGACTGGTACTATTGTTTTTCTTATTACTAATTCGACTCAGTTCATTGTTTTTATTGATAGTTATATGGCTTACGGTGATGCAATTAAAAACATCATAATAGGGCTGATTATTGGATTTGGCATTTGTTTAAGCTTTAGTGCGTTACTTTATTTCGTCATGAATTTTTTAAAAGCGAAAGCGTATTATTCTTTAACTTATTTGATCTGGGCTTTGTTCTTAACAGGTAATATCAGCCAGTTAATTAATTTATTACAGCAAGTTGATATTGTTGCAGGTAGTGAAGCTATTTGGGATAGCACCAGCATCGTTAAAGACAGTTCAGAGTATGGTCATTTGTTAAAAACACTATTTGGATATGAGACAAGTCCGTCATTGGAGTTTGTTGTGCTTTATGTTGTCAGTTTAATAATATTTTTAATTTATTTTTTAAAATACTCACCAAATAAGCGTCAATATGTAATTGATAGCCCTACTAATAGAACTATTGATAACACCACTAATAGTGCTAAGGAGAATGCAGATGTGCTTTAGAGTACTATTTATTATGATCATTATTTTTTCTGGTCATGCTTTTGCTGACGGCATTGTTGTTGATAAAGTTTATCATCCGTATGTTCTTCCTGATGAACAAGAGTTTGAATGGCGCTTAATCTCTAGACAAACAGATGATGAGAATTTGCTCGCCCAGCGTATCGCATATGGGCAGTCGGTTAGTGACAATGTCATGATAGAAGGTTATTTAATCGGTGAAAAAACGGCGCTCGAAGACTTTAAGTTACAAGCCTACGAAATAGAAGTTCGTTGGATGATAACTGAACAGGGTGAACTTTGGGCTGATTGGGGCATGTTATTTGAAGTTGAAAAACAACATAACAGTAATGATTGGGAAGTAACTACTGGGATTCTTTTTGAAAAAGAGTTCGGACGTACAAGTTTAACCATGAATCTATTTGGTGTTTATGAATCGGGTGAAAGCTTACAAGATGAATTTGAAGCAGAGTTTAGATTGAAATACCGTTATCGTTGGTTACCTCAAATACAACCTGCGATTGAGCTTTATACTGGTGAAGATTATATCGGAATTGGTCCTGCTTTTATGGGAATTCAACGTTTTAATGGGCAAAAACAACTTAAATGGGAACTAGGTTTTATTGCTGAGTTATCTCAAACTGACAAAGATCATACATTAAGGTTCGCATTAGAATATGAATTTTAAGACGGCTGACGTTTACTCTTTATTCTGTTTAAGGATGTCTTAAGTTTCAAAAATTATAGTGGTAGTTCGTTTAAACTACCGATAATAAACAATGCTTTCTTTGAGTGCTAAATTCCTGACAACATGTCTAATATTTATTTTATTTTCAATGGGTTCACACGCTGAAAATACAAACGTTGATTTTTTATCTGTTGATGACGCTTTTGAATTTACTTATGTTCAACGCAATGAAAAGCTAAACGTTCTTATCAATATAGCGCCTCATTATTATTTATATAAAGATAAAATTAAGGTGCTTGATGCGCATAAAAATGTAATTGAGGTTGTGTTACCTGAAGGAAAATCCCATACCGATGAATACTTTGGTACGCAGCAAATATATGAAGAGCGTTTAGCTTTTTCACTGTCAGCTTTATCTAATAATATACCTAATAAAAGTATTAGCATTTCATACCAAGGTTGCGCAGAAATGGGGTTGTGTTATTCCCCACAAACTAAGACTCTTAATCTCACTTTATCCAATATCAAACAAACTAACCCTGTCGAACCTTTAACGTCTAATTCCGACAGTTCTTTAACTGACATTCTCGCCAGTGAAAACGTACTATGGGTTTTGATGATGTTTTTCTTGCTGGGTTTAGGGTTATCTTTCACGCCGTGTGTTTTCCCTATGTATCCTATTTTAACCAGTATTATTGTTGGGCAAGGTAATACGCTGTCATTAAAAAAAGCATTCTTGTTATCGTTTTCTTACGTGCAAGGAATGGCGTTAACTTATACCGTGTTAGGGATTGTTGTCGCTTTTGCTGGCTTACAATTTCAAGCCGCTTTTCAGCATCCGATTGTATTAATTAGTTTAAGTGTTTTGTTTGTTGTTTTGGCATTATCAATGTTTGGCATTTTTAATTTATCACTTCCGTCATCATGGCAAGAAAAACTAAACAGCATGTCAAACACTCAAAAAGGCGGTTCTTATGTCGGCGTTGGTGTTATGGGTGTTATTTCTGGTTTGGTTGCGTCACCTTGCACCACAGCACCTCTAACGGCTGCATTATTATATATTGCTCAAACAGGCGATGTAGGCTTGGGCGCATCTGCGTTATATGCATTAAGTCTTGGTATGGGCATACCTCTTATCATTTTAGGAAGTACAGGTGGCAAGTTACTCCCTAAAGCTGGTGCTTGGATGAATGTAATAAAGAATATCTTCGGGTTTATTTTATTAGTTGTTCCAGTGGTGTTATTACAAAGAATCATTCCAGATATTGTCAGTGAAGTTTTATGGGTGTTATTAGGATTAATATTTAGTACTTACCTTTATGTAAACAACATAAATTCTAATTTTAAATCAGGGTTTTGGTTTGGATTAAGAAGTTTAATTGTTTTTTTATGTTTGTTCGTTTTTGCTCAACAAGCGGTGAATTTAGTGATGCCAAAGGCACAACAACAAATCAGCGCCGTTCAACATCACTTTACTAAAATCACATCACTTGAAGAGTTACAGCAAGAAATTGAATCTTCAAAGCAGATGAATAAATCGGTCATTGTCGACTTATACGCTGATTGGTGCATTGCTTGTAAGGAATTTGAGAAATACACATTTAATGACTCAAAAGTACAAAAAGCATTTTCTAATAGTGTGTTATTACAAATCGATTTAACCGATTCATCTTCAAATAGCAGTGTTGAATTTATGAATTATTACAACGTATTGGGTTTACCAACGATTTTAATCTTTGATCAAAAAGGTGATGAAATGGTAGAGGCGAGGGTGACTGGATTCTTAAAGGCTAAGCCGTTTGCACAGCATTTGAATAGGTATTTGAACTAAATGAAATCAGTCTTGTATTGCATTTCGTACCGTTAATGACAGTGCGTTTGCGTTGTAAAATAGCCTGTCTTTTGTTTACCATGCTAGCGTAATGATTTTATCTTTAATATTAGTGACCTTTTATACCTATCTTTTCGTATAAATTAAGTTGATATTATTCACAATAAAATCCTACTAAAAAGAGCATTAATATGAATTTCAAGAAAACAGCATTTGTTAGCCTAATATTACTCACAATAAGTCCATTAAGTTTTGCTGGTCAAAACTCAACATCAGTTGGCTCAACATTAAATAATAAAGTTGGCGTTGAATTAGCCGATGTTCCAGCATCTGTTAAAAAAGTTATTAAATCTGCATATCCTAAGTTTATTATGCAAGAAGCTGAAAAAGAGCTTAAGCACGGTAATACATACTTTGATATTGAAGGGTTGGACGCTAATGGTAACGACCTAGAATTTGACATGTTATTAGGTAACGATGGCACTTGGTCTATTGCTGAAATACAACGAGACCTTACTGAAGCACAAAGCCCTAAAAGAGTGGTTGAGCTTTT
>CALJMY010000062.1 GCA_937981905.1 uncultured Enterobacterales bacterium | reverse complement strand
TCTTTTCAAAATCCGTTGCTTTCGAGCGTGGCGGTTCAAGTCCGCCTACCGGTACCACTACTTTACAAAATCAACCAACGAGAGTTGGTTTTTTTATGTCTGAAATTCCTTATTTAGTACCTATTATCGTTTTTATTCATTCAATAGCGGACTATTAAATTGTAAAGTCCTTTGATAGTTACTTAAATTACGTCATCGGAAATTAATTTAATATGCACCCTTTAATTTGTATTATTGCTCTGAGATTAAATATATTCAGAATAGTACAATAGATCATAAATTCAACTTCCATATTTAATAAATATCTGTAGCTTGGTTAAGCATGAATGCCTCAACGTAGTTTTGAGGCATACCATAATTAAATTAAAAGCTTGGTTATTAATCGTCGATAAAATCGAGAGTGAGTAATAAACGCTTTTCGCCAGGTAAAATAGCAGGTGAACGATGCACTAAACCACCGCCACTGCTTTCATCCCAGTTTTCACCTTTGAGTAATGCTACATCACCTTGAGTCATTTGGTTGATGTCACTTAACTGCTTTAATAGCCCTGACTCTTCGTCGCTTTTACCTTGATTACCTGTGCCGAGTTTAGTTCGGTCAATAACATTATTACTTAACCACTGCGTTGCAATGCCTTGATAGGTGGTGACTAAACGACATGGGATACGGTCAACATGAAAACGAGGACACATAGCACGTTCTAATACGGTGAGTCTTAAGCCTGCACGTTTTAAATCAAACAGGCAGCAAAACATATCAACAATTAAGGCAATGTCGTCGGCTAATATTTTGGTAGTGGGGGATTCTCCAAAGTTTTTAGACATGACTTCTTGAGTTGTTGTTGGTGAAACAGCTAACACTGCTTCGGTGTTTGGGTGCTGCTTTATAAAATCATTAATAGCGATATTCAGATCGTTTGAATTATCTCGTTGCCATATGGCGATATTGACATCTTCGTCATAAATCGCGGTGAAAATATTAGGATCGTTACTCGTTGCTACTTTACGAAATAAAATGTCAGCAGCTTGGTCTACAGTAGATGCATTAGTATTCACTATTCTTCCTCCCAAGTAGGAAATGGGTCGCTGAGTGTTGCCCAGTATTCTCTACCTTTTAATACTTCATCTTCTTTTAATAGGCAATTGTCGAGTGCTGTTATCATTGCTTGTTTATCTAGATTTTGACCTATAAATACTAGCTCTTGTCGCATATCGCCAAAGGGCTCAACCCACTGTTTTTCTATTTCTTTAAGTGAGTCTTGATCAGTAGGCCATTCGGTTTTCGAAATTGCTTTCCAAAACATGCCAGCAAAACCGTATCGTGCAATACCGCCAGCTTGGCTCCATTGAGCACAAAAATGAGGACGAGTCGCTAGCCAAAAATAACCCTTAGAACGAATTAACTTTCCAAACTTTTCAGTGCTATGAAGTAGATCATAAAATTTTTGAGGATTAAATGGGCGGCGTGCCAAGTAGTTAAAACTACCAATGCCATATTCTTCTGTTTCAGGTACATGTTCACCACGCATTTCTTTTAGCCAGCCAGGTGCTTGTTCTGCGCGTTCAAAATCAAACAAACCTGTATTAATAACTTCATTAATATCAACTGCGCCTGCCACTATTGGAATGATTTTAGCCTGTGTATTGAGTACTTTTAAAATAGCGTAGAGCCGTTCTATATCAGTTTCGTTGGCTAAGTCTGTTTTACTAATAAGAATGACATCTGCAAATTCAACTTGGTCTACAAGTAAGTCAGTTACACTGCGTTCATCTTCTTCACCGAGTGATTCGTTAGTGTCCTGTAAATATTGCGCTTCGTCATAATCTTTTAAAAAATTTACGGCATCGACTATAGTTACCATAGTGTCTAACGTCGCAATGTTAGAAAGCGATACGCCATCTTCATCGGAAAATGTGAATGTTTCAGCTACGGGTAATGGTTCTGAAATCCCAGTCGATTCGATAACAAGGTAATCAAACCGTCCATCTTTTGCTAATTTTTCGACTTCAATGAGTAAATCTTCACGCAGGGTGCAACAAATGCAACCATTACTCATTTCTACTAATTTTTCATCGCTATGGCTCAATGATACTTCGTTTTTAACAACAGCGGCATCAATATTAATATCACTCATATCATTAACAATGACAGCCACTTTTTTACCGTCACGATTATTGAGGATATGACTTAATACGGTTGTTTTTCCTGCCCCTAAAAAGCCAGACAGTACGGTTACGGGTAATTTATTGCTCATTTTTTAATTTATCTCTATTTTTATATGTTTGCATTGTTATGTTATAACATAACCTTGGCGGGTGATATAAAATTAGATAAAAAAGCAGGCAGGCAAGAATAATCAATTTATTTTGACGTTAGATAGGTAGATTATTTGATATGTTGTGATGTTTAATTTTTTTATTTATTATTAATAATGGAGGATGTGAGATCTTGTTATTATTTTATGTTTTTTATTCAATTAAAAATATTCTATATCATTGATATAACTCTAACTTGACCAAAAAACTTAACGATATATACTCATATAACATTTTCTAAATTACTCTCATAATAAGACTGATACTAAGATATAAAATATGACTATTTACAGCAAATTTTATGAAATGATAGACATCAGTTCTTTACTCTCTGTTTTTAGCAAAAATTTAATAAAGTTTTCTATTCTTTTTATACTCTCGATAACGGCTATTAACTTACAAGCAAAAATTGTTAACGTATCAATTAATGAATCATCAGTTAAAACGCTATCCGATGTGCAGTTTTTAAAAAAAGCAAAGTCGGTAAGTGATAACGATTATCTTCAAAGTATTCAATTAGCTAATGAAGCTCTTAAGATTTCAAAAAATAATAATAACTATTCGGTAAATGCACAAACTCATCGCTTCCTAGGCAGAGTTCATTCTCGCTCTAAAGAAATTGAGCAGTCACTATATCATTTTCTACAAGCATCTATTATGTATGAAAAAATAGATGATAACTGGAATCAAGTGAAATGTGTCGTCTATTATATTGATGTATTATTGAGTGATAAACGTTATAAACAAGCAGATGAAAAAATTGATGAATTATTACCTTTGGCAATACAATATAAAAATGAATTGCCTATAGCATTAACGTTGATGATTAAAGGTGATAGTTTTTATGAGCAAAAGCGTTATTCTGACTCTATCACACAATATAAGAGTTCTATTGATTACTTATCTAATAGTGATAAAGGTACAAAAAAATATTTAGCTCGGGTGTATAAAGATATTGCACAAGCATATAAACGTATAAAAAACAGAGAAAAAACGGCTCTTTTTTATAAAAAATCATTAGATATATATACAGAATTAGACAATAAAAAGTTAATGGCACGTACCTTAAATACACTTGCTGAAGCTGAGCGCTATTTAGGGAATTTATTTACGGCATTAGAATATTCACTTCGTGGATTAAGTATACATGATGAACTTAATGACCCTTCAGGAAGAGTTAAAGCTTTAGTAGGTGCTGGTATTATTTATCGACAAATTGGTCGTTATGAAACTTCTCTTGAACATGTTTATGAAGCACATTTGTATTATAAGAAAATAAATGATGCTAATAGCATTGCTAAAACTTCAAATCAATTGGGTCTAATATATACACGATTAAAGCAATTTGATGAGGCGAGGTCGTTTTATCAGTTAACAATTGACTTACCTGAATATAAAATACAACAACAAACACTTGCATCAGCATTAAAAGAAATGGCCGTCATTAATTTAGATGCTGGTGATTATAAAATTGCTATGGAGATGGTAAGTAAAGCGTACGAAATATTTCAAAAAGAAAAAGACAAATTAAAAAGTTCTGTTTCCGCAAGGGTTATTGGTAATATTTATCGCGCTGAAAAAAATACTGAAAAAGCAATAATGTATTATAAGAAGTCTTTATCTCTTGCTATTGAATCGGGCAATCAAGAGTATCAAATAAAAGCACAAGGTGCATTGGCTGGTATGCTTGATGATCCAGACCAAGTAATTAATCTATTAGAAAAGTCACTAGCTTTATCGGTTAAAATTAATAATAAAGTGCTTATGTTATCTACGTATGGTGGTTTGCGTAAAGCAGAACGTTTAAGGAATAATATTGCAGAATCTTTACGTTATGCTGAAAAAGAAATTTATTTAGCTGATATTGTTCAGCGTGAAAAAGATGATAGTGAACTTATTTTAGCTAAAGCTAATTTGCATTCCCATAAAATAGAAATGGAATTGAAACTATTAAGAGAAAAAGCAGAATTTGATCAACTCGAGTTAGCTAAGAAGACTAACGAGATAGAAATTGAAAAGAAAACCCGAACAATTGCAGAATTAGAATTGATGAATAATAAGTATGCAAGTTTTGCTTTGGCGTCGTTATTAATAATATGTCTCTTATCCGTGTTTGTCATTTATCGATTGTTTAGAGCTTCAAAAAAGCGAAATAAAGAACTTGATTATTTGGTGTCTAGAGATCCTCTGACTAATTGTTATAACCGCAGAGTTTTATTCGAAATTATGAATCGAGATTTTGAAAACATAGAGCTCGCTGAACCATATTGTATTGTTATGATCGATATTGATTACTTTAAAAATGTTAATGATACTCATGGACATAATATTGGTGATGTTGTTATTTGTGGCGTAGTTAATATTCTGCAAAGTTGTATTCGTCATAGTGATATTTTAGCGCGTTATGGCGGTGAAGAATTCTGTGTTATTTTGCATAATACAACACCAAGTGCTGCTACGGATATTGCTGAAATTATGCGTAGTAAGGTTGAAAATAATAGATTTGATAGTATTAATGTTACTTGTAGTTTTGGTATTACTTCTACTACTTTCAATGCTAAAACGTCTGCTGAGTTTATTAATCAAGCTGATTTAGCACTTTATCAATCTAAAGATAACGGACGTAATCAAATTACTATTTGGGATACAACACTTGGGGAAAATTAGTTATTTTTTGAGTGCCAAACTAAAGTAATTTGTTTTAATGACGATATATATATGTACTTAATAATAATAGAGAGAAAATTATGCAAGTAGGTCCTACAGGTGGCGGCGGTAGCAACCACGTACAACAATCAAATACACAACAATCTCAAGCAGCATTAGAAGCTAAAGCGACTAATGAAAAGATTGCCGTTGAAGAAGCAACTACTGTTGAACAAACTTCGGCATCTGACACATTAGGTTCAAATATTAATGTTGCTGTGTAATTGATATTAATTATCTAAAAGCCTTCATCAATTTTAAAATGTTGGTTTTTAGACTTTTCTCTATGAAATAAATTAAGATATTTTTCGCATCATACGTTGATACTTGCCTGGTTTCTTTCCGTAATCTTCATCGAATATATGCCATTTTAATGGTGTTAAAAATATTTCATTTTCAATATTCTGAAAAGGAATATTTTCAATTTTTTCAATCTGTTTTGGTATACCTAGTATTTGACAAATAGGATGTTCTTGTTTGACATCGACCCATGTATTTTTGCGTGTAGGCTTGAGTACTATCGCTAACCAGCCATGCCATTGGCTTGTGTCTATTTGGGCATCTAAACACGTATAACCAGAATCCATCATTACATTTGTCGCTTGTTTTATCCAAACAGTATTTCCTGGTTGTGTGATTGGAACGCCGCCTATCCATAATTGAATGAAAGCACCAAACGGTTCTTCTTCTACAATAACATTGAGTAAAACCTCATAGAATCCAAAATTTTCGATATCTATATGTCCGGGTACTTGAGTTTTTTTTATACGTTCTCTATATAAATTTAAGCATTCACTGCTTTTAGAATGTGATATATCTGATAATAGAATGAAGTTATTATTGGTATTTTCCCCTTGAATATCGATTGTGATCGTTTTGTAGCTACCGTCATCGGTGATTGTTCTCACTTCAAGTGAAGTGTCTGTTAACTTAAATTGAAAATCTAAAGGAGAGAATAAATAGGCACCTTGAGCAGCAGCTTGTTTAAAAGGATAGCAGAAAGCTTTAGCCCGTGTGGGTATGGTTGCTTGATAATCTTTAGCCAACATAGGCATTTTTTGTATTGGTAATATTTGATTAAATTGCAATGTTGTCATTTAATTATTCCTGTCATTATATCATTTCACTATACCTATTTTACTTCTGTAGACAATACTTTACACCGCTATCGATAGCTAAACTCTATGTGATTTTGATTATTTGATAAAAATAATATTCTTATCATCATTGACTACCTATCGGTAGGTATGTATATTGTTGTTGTCGGTTACAAATGTGTTTTATAAATTATGCTGCTTATAATTTATGAACATATATTTTTTGAATTAACTTAATTATATATAGGTATTAAACATGATTGGATATACAACTATTGGTTCGAAAGACCTAAATAAAGCTGTTGCTTTTTACGATGAACTATTTGCTTTAGTTGGCGGTAAAAGAGTAATGGAAATGGACAGAATTAAGTTCTACGGAACAGAATCTGGCGGCGCTATGCTTGCTGTTTGTACTCCTGCTGATGAAGGTGAACAAAGTGTTGGTAACGGCCAAATGGTTGCTATTCCTGGTGGTTCTATCGAAGGTGCTAATGCACTATACAAAAAAGCTATTGAGCTTGGTGCTACATGTGGCGGCGAACCAGGGCAACGTTTTGATTTCTTCTATGGCGGTTATGTTTTCGATCTAGATGGCAATAAACTTTGTTTCTTTCAAATGACTTAATAGTCTGAATTTTACATAGTAAAAATAGCCGAGAATTTCTCGGCTTTTTTATTATGTAATATATTTTAATGTTAAATATATCCATATAAGACTTAATATTAATTAAGCCTATAAATCAGCCATCTAACCACTTTTTATACTTTGAACTTTTATTACTATTCTTTTTCCTCATACATATCTATTACCAATTCTAAACAACAATTAATCTTTTAACTATTGTAATTTATTGTTAAATGAAATATAAATATGCTGTATTTTTGTGTCATGTATTAACATTTTGTGTCAATTGGTAACATTGGAATTACAAGTTTGTAAAGGTTGGTCATACCAATAAGTACAGATATAAAATTAATAAGTCCATATAAAAATATCTAAAATAGTAGCGAGCTAGGTACTACAATACTGAGAAATATAAGTATTGTTCGCTAATAGTTGAAATTAATCGAATATTATAAATAGGAATGATTATTTATAATATCTATAAAGAATTAGGGATAATATAATGAAGAAAAATTTAATAACTATTGCTTTAGCATTATCATTAAGTGCTTGTGGTGGTGGAAATAGTAGTAGCACTACAGATGATGATAACAGCGGTGGTGGAGCTACAGTTACGCCTACACCTACACCTAATACTCTCGCTACATTTTCAGGTACATCGACAGCAGAAATTGATGTAACTTCGACTGTGATAACTAATACCGCTATGGTCTCAGATGTTGATGCTGGTGAAGCTGTTTTTACCCCTCAAACTGATATTGCTACTGCTTATGGCAATTTTTCAATTGCTGAAAATGGACAATGGACTTATGAAATTGACACAAATAATAATGATGTTATTGCATTAGTTTCTGATGCGTCATTAACAGATACTATCTCTATTACATCTGCAGATGGTACATCAAGTACGATAATTGTAACAATTAACAAAGCAGATAATTCGGTAGTGCCAGCAACACCAGCAATGATCACAGGAAGCACTAGCGCAAATGTTTTTCATACTGCTATTAGTGCAACTGGTGCTCTATCTATTACTGATATAAATGATGGTGAAGCCGAGTTTACTTCAAGTAGTGCTGCTCAATACGGTACTTTTTCTATTAGTGCTGCAGGACTATGGACTTATAACATTGATCAAGCAAACAGTGCTGTTTCAACGTTAGCCTCTGGTAATACTTTAACAGACTCAATTACAGTAACTTCTATTGATGGTACTCAAGCTACTTTAACAATTAATATTGAGTACGCTGAAGGGGATGTATTAATTACTCCTACCCTACCAGTTGGTATTTTAACTGTACCAAGTATAAATTGTGATACGACATTTAATAATGTTGGCGATTTAGAGAGTGCTGTATCTAGAGAAATGGTTGCTGGTACTACTTTATGTTTAGCTGATGGTGAATACACATCAGATTTTGAAATTACATTTGGTGGTGCTGGTACCGAAGACGCTCCTATTACAATTGCTGCCCAAAATCCTGGTAAAGCAATTTTAAAAGGCGGTGAGGTTTCAATAAAAATGGGTGGTTCTTATGCTCAACTACAAGGTTTTGTATTTGAAGATATCCTATATGGTTCAAAATTAATTGAAACGCGTAACAATAGTGATATAGCTAGCTATTGTTCTAATTGTCGAATTACTGAATTAACCATTGTAAATCCGAAAGCTACAAGTAGCGGGGGTACTTTCATTAGTGTTTATGGCTCTGATGTATGGGTAGATCGTAATATATTTAGTGGTAAAACATCAGCCAATCCAATGGTTTCTCTCATTCGCGAGCTTGATAGTGATGTAACCGAAGACGAAGCGATTGCTAAATTAGCGAAAGGCACCGTTGTTTATAAAAACTACTTTGCAAATCGTCTTCCTGCAGGTGGTAAGATGTACGCTAATAATGGTGATAACGATTATGAAGCAATTCGTACAGGTTTAAGTGAATCTCATCATTTTCCATCTAATTCAATGATAGTTGATAACTTATTTGAAAGGATACAAGGTGAGGCAGAAGTCGTTTCAAATAAAGGAACTAATAACGTAATTTCAGGTAATACAGTACGTAACAGCTATGGTTCAATTACTAATCGTCATGGTAATACGACAGTAATTAACAATAATTTTATATTTGGTGACGGCCATCCATTTGCTGGTGGTTTACGTATTGCTGATGATGGACATACAATTACTAATAACTATATTGAAGCTGCACGTTACAAAGATACTTCTCATCACGGTGGTATCGTCATTCTTGGTTATGATGGTGCCGGTGATGGTGATAATGGCTACCAACAAGTAGAAAATGTACATATTGCCCACAATACGATTGTTGATAGTGTTAATAGTGTCAACATTGATGGCGGTGATAAGTCTGATACCCCTAAGAAAGTCTATTTTGCCAATAACATTATTGATCGAGCTGTTGGTGATGTTTTTGTAGATACAGAGAGAGGTGTGACTAGTGATTCTGCTTATGCAGGTAATATTGTTTACGGTAGTGGTGATTTAGCTGATAGCGACTCAGTATCTGCATCTGACCTTGGCGCAACGTTTATCGCTGCGATGTTAGAGAAAGGTAGTGATGGCTTGTATCGTTCTGGAGACAATTCTCCTTCTTTAACAGCTGTAAGTTATGAGAAAGCTAATTTTCCTGATGTAACTGTTGATATGGATGGAACATCACGTGGTGACATTACTGAGGCAGGTGCTGATGATGTTAATGGTGATACTCCAGTAATAGCCCCATTAACCTATGCTGATGTTGGTCCTCAATCATACGATTATACAAAACCTGATGCTATTATAGTTGAAGCTGATATTGCTAATGCTGATTTTGAAGCTGGTTCAGCTAATTGGACTGGTGGGACAATTATCGATACAAGTGCTGGTGCATTTGCTGGTAATGGTCTATCGCTTTCTGGTTCTAATACTGCGGTACAATCTGGAATTGTACTAACTGGTGATTCTAATTATGCCATTTCAGCCTTTGTGAAAGGTACTTATTCATTCGCAGTTAATAATCATTCATTTGAAGGTGAAATCACTTCAAGTGATTACAAATATGTTGTGCATGAATTTACTACCGACTCTTCTGAAACGTCAGGCGTTATAACATTAAAAGTTGCAGAACAAGTTACTGTAGATGCTGGTGTTCAAGATGGCAACATGGACAACTTCCGTAATGACAGTGGATCATTGGGAGTATGGATCACTAGTGAAGATAGCGGTGGTGGCCTTGGAGATCTTGGTAGTTCTGGGGATAGTGCTTTCTCAAGTGGTTCTGCTCGAGCAAGGTTTAAAACATCAGAAGGCCAAATTCATGACTTCACAGCAACTCCTGGTTTAAGTCAATCTTTAACGGGTGTTGCAACAGGAGTCGATTTAACATATTCGCTTTATTACTGTGATAAAAAAGGTGATGATTCATTAACAACACTTCATTATGGTTTAAAAGACTCTAATGGAACTGTTATTGCTGAAGCGCGTGCGCATGTGTCTCAATTAGATGATGCATTAGAAGGAACTTCAAAAGATTGCTTTAAACAAGTGATACTTGATGTACCAAATAATACAACGTCCGAAATTGAAATATTCGCTGTAATGGAAGTTGATTCAACATTGACTGAAGCGCAGATATACGCTCATGAACAATATATTGATGATGATTTAGAAGTACGTATTGATGAATTTTCTTTAACTTATCAAGGAACACCAGATGCAAGTGCTGAAGTTCAACTTGATGAAGTACGATTAGTGAAGCGAACTATTGATGAACTTTCTGATTAAAGTGTAATCGTTATATATGTTAAATAAAAAAAGAGGCTTGATTGCCTCTTTTTTTATACTTGAAATATCGTTTAATTTATTAAAGTTATAATAAACTTTTTCTTTGATTAGAAGGTGGAATAGAAAGAGCATCACGGTATTTCGCAATCGTGCGTCTTGCTACTTTTATTCCTTGTTCTGCCAATAAATCTACAATCTTACTATCACTTAATGGTTTTTTAGTATTTTCTGCTGCCACTAATTTTTTAATAATTGCTCGGATAGCTGTCGATGAGCATTCCCCGCCATTTTCTGTACTGACATGGCTTGAGAAAAAGTATTTTAGTTCAAATATACCACGAGGTGTATGCATGTATTTTTGTGTTGTCACGCGTGAAATTGTTGACTCATGCATTTCAACGGCTTCTGCAACATCATTTAATACAAGTGGTTTCATGGCTTCTTCGCCATACTCAAAGAACCCTCTTTGTTGCATTACAATACAATTTGATACTTTCAGTAGGGTTTCATTACGACTTTCTATACTTTTGATAAACCATTTAGCTTCTTGTAAATGACCTCTGATAAATTGAGTGTCGCCGCTCGTTTTACTTGTTTTACTAAGTGCTGCATATTGTTCGTTAACACGAATTTTTGGCATGCTGTCAGGGTTTAATTCTACAACCCAGCGACCTTTAATTTTTTTCACTGAAACATCAGGAATTACGTATTCATCTTTCTCTTTAACAATGGTATTACCCGGATGTGGATTAAGCGTTTGAATAAGTAGAATGGCATTACCTAGTTGTTCTTCTTTTAATTTTGTTTTTCTAGCGAGAGTTCTGTAATCTCGTAATGCAAGCATTTCCATGTATTGTTCAACTAATAAAATAGCCTCATCACGCCATGGAGTTTCAGGTGGTAAGTGTTTTAACTGTATTGCTAAGCATTCGCTAGGGCTACGAGCAGCAACACCAATAGGGTCAAAATGTTGTATGCGTTTTAACACACATTCTACTTCATCAAGTTCAACCTCAGGGTTACCCATGGCAATTAATATATCATCACAATCTTGTGTCAAATAACCAGACTCTTCAATGGCGTCAATAATAGCAAATGCAATTGTTCTGTCGGTATCTGAGAAAGTGGTTAAATTAGCTTGCCATAATAAATGGTCTTGAAGGTTATCTGTTGTTTCACCTTGGTAAGTAAAATCACTCTCAGGCCCTGATGTTGATGATGATACTGGAGCAGATGGACCTGCTGAAATATAATCGTCCCATGTAGTATCTGTAGGTAAGTCATCACTGACATTATTTTGTTCTAATGCTTGTGATGTATCCATAGTGCTTGAATCATTGCTGTGCTCATAATCATCATTAGTACTTGAATCATTACCACGCCCATAGTCATCATTTACATCATAAGAGTCGGTTGTTGGAAAGTCGTCTTGTTTTTGTTCATTCTTGCTCGATTCATTATTATCATTTGATTCAAATGATTCTTCAATTTCTAATAATGGATTGGAGTCGAGTGCTTCTTGAATTTCTTGTTGTAAGTCGAGTGTTGAAAGTTGCAATAAGCGTATCGCTTGTTGCAACTGAGGAGTCATTGTAAGGGACTGACCTAACTTTAATTGTAATGAGGCTTTCATCGATATCCGTTTTAATGCTTAATGCGACTGTTACTACTATAATCTGAATTGCTCACCTAAATAAACATCTCTGACCGTTTGATTTGCTAATATTTCTTCTGGTTTACCTTGAGCAATCATTTCACCGTGACTTACTATATAAGCAAACTCACATACATCAAGGGTTTCACGTACATTATGATCGGTGATTAACACACCTAATCCACGATCTTTTAATTGCTGAATTATTTTCTTTATGTCGATAACTGAAATAGGATCAACACCAGCAAATGGCTCATCGAGTAAAATATACTCAGGATCAGCAGCTAATGCTCTTGCAATTTCAACACGACGACGTTCGCCACCAGATAGTGCCATGCCTAAACTGTCACGAATATGTTGAATATTAAATTCATTTAGTAAGCTTTCTAGTTTTTCTAAACGTTGTTTTTTATTCATATCTTTACGAGTTTGCAAAATAGCCATGATATTATCAAACACAGATAGTTTTCTAAAAATAGAAGATTCTTGTGGTAGATAACCAATGCCTTGTCTTGCACGTAAATGCATTGGCATTAATGTCATATCAGTGTCGTCGATAGTAACTTGACCATTATCACTGGGTACAAGCCCAACAACCATATAAAACGTAGTTGTTTTACCTGCACCATTAGGCCCTAACAAACCAACAATTTGGCCTTTAGATACTTCTAGGCTTACGTCTTTGACAACTTGTCGACCTGAATATGTTTTTGCTAAATGTGTTGCACTAAGTTTGCTCATTTAATTACTTATCATTACTTTTAGGCTGTAAAATTGTTGTTACTTGTTCATCATTTTTTTGATTGCCGTCAGCATTCAAAATACGTTTATTAATATCGTAATGAATTGAGTCGCCAGTGACAACATTATCTCCCCAACTTACAGAAACATCATTTGATAATTTCATTAAGTTTGTCGCACGTTCAAAACGAATATTTTTTGCTTTGGCTGATATGCGTGATTTATCATCCATTGTTTGTGAAAATTGCGCTGGTTCACCGCTAAATACCATGACTTCATCACCACGACGGCCATGATTATATACTTTAAGAAACTCAGCAATAATTTCAATAGAGCCTTGAGTAATTTTGACATTACCTTTATAGATAGCAACGTTGTTTGCTAAATCTATGCTTTGATTATTCGCACTAATTTGTGCTTCTTGTTTTATATCATCGTTTAATGCGTAAGCATTAAAATGTACTAACACATTGATTAGTAATAATGCGCTAAGGCTTAATAGTTTCATAAGTTGCCTGTATATCTTTAATTAATTCAAATGTTCTTAACGTGAGGTCTGCTTTTAAACCTACACCAGTAGCATTATATTGCTTACCTTCAATTTTTATTACTCTATCACTCGTTATTTTCATCAACGCTAAATCTATTTCTAAATAAGACGTTGAAATATTTTGTAGTGCTTCATTGGGGTCTATAGCGCTAATAATGACATTATTTTTTAATGTTACTTTGTTTTCTTGATCAAAAACGCCACTATCTGCATCTATTTTCCAACGCGGAGTCCCTTTCTTAGGGTAAATAATATAACTGGGTTTCGTGAACGTTGTAACGTTGTTGTTATAGTATTCCATTTTGTCAGCTTTAACTAATGAAGATAAGTAACCATCTTCATCAAATCGCTTTAGCGTCATATTTTTTGTTGTGAAGTCAGGTAAATATAAATTTTCATTTAGATTTTCTTTAGTTTCAGTGATAGACCAAAACGGGTTCCAAAACAGTAGAACACAGGAAATAAAAAATAGTCCAATTAATAAAGTGACTCGAGTCATACACTCATGCCCTTAGCGTCCATTAACTTGTCTATACTTGCTAGTAATAAATCGCTGATTTCACGTACGGCGCCAAACCCACCTGGCGTGAAGGTTTGATAATCACAATCTTTAATGACTAACGGATGCGCATCGTTAACCGCTATGCCTAAACCACAATCATTCATTACTATTTTGTCTACAACGTCATCACCCACATAAGCTACTTGCTGTGGTTGTAATGATAATGTATCCATAATTTCTTGATAAGCTAAAAACTTATTATCTTGGCCTTGGTAGATGTGTTTAATTCCCAAGTTAGTCATTCTATTTTCAACAATGAGCGATTTTCGTCCTGTGATAATAGCCACATCAATCCCAGCATTAATAAGGGATTTAATACCAAAACCATCTTTAGTATGAAAGGCTTTAAGTTCTTCGCCATTATTTCCAAGATAAATTCTACCATCAGAAAACACACCATCTACGTCACAAATCAGTAGTTTAATCTTGCGTGCCTTAATCCATGCTGACTCAGGAATTGGACCATAAATTGTATCTACTTGTGACATTAAATAACTCCTGCTCGCAACATATCTAACATGTTTAATGCGCCGATTGGTTGATTGTTCTCAACAATAAATAAACCATTTATATTATTATCTTCCATAATCTTTAATGCGCTAGCTGCTAAAATATTTCCGTTAACTACAGTCGGGGTTTTAGTCATTACTTGAGCGATTGGTGTCGTATGAAAATCTATTTTTTGATCGAGTGTGCGTCTTAAATCACCATCAGTAAATAATCCGATTAATTGATTATTTTCATCTACAACACCTGTCATACCAAGGCCTTTTTCAGAGACTTCTAATAACGCATGACTAATAGTTGTTTCATTACTGACCAATGGAAGTTGTTCACCTGCGTGTGCAACATCCATAACTCTCAATAATAGTTTTTTTCCTAACGCACCGCCAGGATGCGATAAAGCAAAGTCGTTAGCGGTAAAACCTTTAGCTTGTAATAGAGCAACAGCTAAGGCGTCTCCCATGACTAAAGTCGCAGTTGTGCTTGATGTAGGTGCTAATCCTAATGAGCAAGCCTCTTTAGATACGGCAATACATAAATGTACTTTTGCTAATTTCGCCATTGCAGAGTGAGGATTACCAGTCATGCTAATAACGGGAACACCAATACGTTCCATTACTGGAAATAATGTTAGAATTTCACTTGATGTGCCTGAGTTTGAAATAGCAAGGACAACATCATCAGCTGTAATCATTCCTAAGTCACCATGACTTGCCTCACTGGGATGAACAAAAAATGCCGATGTCCCTGTACTTGCAAAAGTTGCTGCAATTTTATTAGCAATATGTCCAGATTTACCCATGCCCATTACAATGACTTTACCTTTACACGCTAGTATTAATTGGCATGCTTTAGCAAAGTCGTCATTAATGAATTGTGTAATTTCTTTGAGGGCCTCAACTTCAGTGTTGATAACTTCGCGTCCCCACCGGCAAAACTCTTGAATACTAGCCATTAAATTCTCTTTAACCAAGTAAGATAAATTGATAACCCACAAAAATAGCCACTAAAACACCACCTTCAATGCGTGTTATTGTTCGTTTACCAAACATGTGCCAACACATTAAAAATAATAAGAAAGTTAAGCCAACAACAGTATACAGATCTCTACCTGCTGCCGCTTCGTCAAATACGCTTGGATTCACAAGCGCAGGCATTGCTAATACAGCTAAAATATTGAAGATATTTGAACCAACGATATTGCCTAATGCCATATCGTGGTCATTATTTTTTATACTAGCAATTGACGCAGCTAGTTCAGGTAAACTTGTCCCAATAGCAATAATAGTAAGACCAATGACAAGTTCTGACCAACCGAAAAATCTTGCTATATCACTAGCACCTTCAACAACAAAATAAGAAGCTAGTGGTAAAACTATCATGCCTACAACAACCCAGATAGTTGCCATCTTGTTTGATACACCTTCGGGCACATCATCTTGAGCTTGAGTTAAGAGAGGATCATTTTTCTTTTTGTCTCGTAATGTTAACCAGCATAATCCACCAATGGTGATAAAAAATAAACTTATTAATATCAGTCCTTCAGTAAACGTTAACTTTTGATCCCACAACATATACGCAGCAATTAACGTAACGGATAGAAGTATAGGTAATTCACGTTTCAATAATTGTGAATGAACTAATAGTGGTTGAAGAAGAACAGTGACACCAAGTACTAAAGCAATATTGGTAATATTAGAACCAAGTGCATTACCAATTGCGGTATTACTATTACCATCTAATGCAGATGTGAATGCGACCATTATTTCCGGAGCTGAAGAACCCATAGCAACAATAGTTAAACCAATAATTAACGGCGGTAGACCGAAATTACGTGCAATGGCAGCGGCGCCATACACAAATTTATCGGCACTCCATATAAGGCCAACGAGACCTGCAAGTAAGATTGCAATACTTAATATCATGAGGTGAAATACATCTTCATTGTTTAAAGCAGCAATTGTGGCTATTTACGTACTAAAAATAAAGCTTAAATAGTGCTTATTTCTCGATTATTGTCATAAATGTTGAAAAAGTGTATCGAGATTATGAAAGTAAACATAATCTACTAATTATAAATTAATTATTAACATCGAATTTTTTTTAATGTATACGGTCTTAATCACTATGTAAGCAAGATTTATTTTAACAATGATTGTAACAGACAGAGTAAATCGATTAGAATTCGTCTTCTACAATCCGAGCAATTAAATGTCATTAAGGACAATTAACTTTTGAGTGTTTCAGATAATATTATCGAAATTTCAGCAATGAACTTTAGTAGAGAAGATCGCATTATTTATAATGATATCAATCTCAATGTGCCTCGTGGCAAAGTGACCGCTATTATGGGACCGAGTGGAATAGGGAAGACCACTTTGTTACGTTTAATTGGCGGTCAAATCACTCCAAGTTCAGGGAGCATCAAATTTAACGACCAAGAGCTTGTTAATATTGATCGTAAGTCGCTGTTTAAAGCTAGACGAAAAATGGGGATGTTATTTCAATCAGGCGCGATGTTTACTGAATTAAGTGTATTTGATAATGTTGCATTTCCAATTCGAGAGCATACCAAGTTACCAGAGTCGATTATTCGAAAGATAGTATTGATGAAACTTGAAGCGGTAGGTTTACGTGGTGCAGCTGATTTATTCCCTTCTGAATTGTCTGGTGGCATGGCTCGCCGAGCAGCTTTAGCAAGAGCGATTGCACTTGACCCTGATCTTATCATGTATGATGAACCATTTACTGGACAAGATCCTATATCAATGGGCGTTATTGTACGATTAATTCGTGAACTCAATGATGCGTTAGGTGTTACTTCAATCGTTGTTTCTCATGACGTTGATGAAGTATTAAGTATTGCAGATTATGTTTATATAGTTGCTAATAAAACTGTCATCGCATCAGGTACTCCAGAAGAGCTACGACAAGAAACTGCACCTCAAATTGTGCAATTTATGCAAGGCCGTCCAGATGGTCCTGTACCGTTTCACTTTCCAAGTGACGACTATAAAAAGGAATTGTTCAATCATGGCAATTAGTTCAATACAACAGATGGGGCGTAATAGCTTGTCTGTTATTGCTGGGTTAGGCCGTGCTGCATTCATGTTAGTCGGTGCCTTAAAACCGTCAGGCCGAGGAGTAAAGCTATTACCATTATTAATTAAACAGCTTTATGTGGTTGGTGTTCAGTCACTGATCATTATTGTTGTGTCAGGATTATTTATTGGCATGGTGTTATCACTTCAAGGTTACACCATCCTAGTTGGTTATGGTGCTGAGCAAAGTCTTGGTCAAATGGTTTCATTATCATTATTACGAGAATTAGGGCCTGTTGTCTCAGCATTATTATTTGCTGGACGAGCTGGCTCGGCATTAACAGCTGAAATTGGTTTAATGAAAGCTACTGAGCAATTGAGTTCGCTAGAAATGATGGCAATTGACCCACTACATCAAATAGTTGCGCCACGTTTTTGGGCAGGTGTTATTAGTTTACCTTTATTGGCTGCTATTTTTTCTGCGGTAGGTATTATTGGTGGCCATTTAGTCGGAGTAGATTGGTTAGGTGTTGACAGTGGTGCGTTTTGGTCAGTGATGCAATCATCGGTTGAGTGGCAAGAAGATATTGTAAATGGTGCTATTAAAAGTATTATTTTTGCCATTGTAGTCACTTGGATAGCATTACATAAAGGATATGATGCGGTTCCAACATCTGAAGGCATCAGTAAAGCAACAACATCAACGGTAGTTCAATCAAGCTTAGCAATTCTTGGACTTGATTTCGTATTGACTGTCGTAATGTTTGGTTCATAAATTCGTCTGTATGGTTATTACCTTACAAGACAAAAAGTTTAATTTGCCGTATTTGGCACAAGGAATATGATAATGAGTAAAAAGATAGAATTGATGGTTGGCTTTTTTCTTTTAGCTGGCATAGCCGCCATTTTAATGTTGGGTTTGAAAGTGGCTAATAGCCAACTAGGTGGTAATACTGACACTTATCAATTAATTGCTAAATTCAGTAATATTGGTGGGCTTAAAGTACGCTCATCAGTCAAAGTTGGTGGTGTTGTCGTTGGCCGCGTTGTTTCGATTAGTCTTGATGATGATTTCTCACCAAAAGTTGTGATGAATATAAATAGTGACTTTAACAAGTTTCCAGATTCGAGTTCAGTTGCTATTTTAACTTCAGGTTTACTTGGTGAACAGTTCATTGGTTTAACACCAGGATTTGTAGATGAAGAAACTGAAATATTAGCTAATGGTGATTTACTTGAAGATACACGTTCAGCCATGGTACTAGAAGATTTAATTGGTCAATTCCTTTACGGTAATAGTGAAGATTAGGAGTATATAAAATGTCATTGAATAAAGTATTTACAAAGTTTGTTTCAGTTACGATGGGTTTATTATTGTTATCGCCACTTGCGATAGCAGATACTAATAAAGTTTTATTTGATATGAAAGACCCTCATGTACTAATTAAAAATGCGAGTGAAGCTACATTTTCACGATTCAGAAATGAACGTGATTTGATTGACAAGGATCTTAATTATTTAAAAGTTATTGTTGCAGAAGAGTTGATGCCATACATCAATCATAAGCGTGCAGCAGCTTCTGTACTTGGGAATAAACATTATAAACAAGCGAAGAAAGAAAAGAAATTTAACGAATTCAGTGAAGTGTTCCGAGATTACTTAGTTCTTACGTATGCAAATATTTTCACGTTATATGACAATCAAAAAGTTATTTTTTCACCTGCTAGTGATATTAAAGGTAAGAAAGTAGTGTCAGTAAGTGTAAAAATTATTGATGCACAACGCCCACCAATCGCAATAGATTTTAAATTACGTAAAGGTAAAAAATCTGGTGACTGGAAAGCTTATGATATGGTTGCTGGCAATGGTTTAAGTATGGTTTCAACGAAAGCTAAAGAGTTCGATGGCATCATTAATAAGAAAGGTTTTGATTACTTAATTACGCAATTGAAGAAAAAATCTCTAGAATCTGTTGAAGCAAAGGCAAATTAATGACAATTGATTGGCAGCATCTCAATGATAATTCGATAGTTTTAGTAGGTAAACTGTCTCAAACAACAGTTACTTCATTATTACCTATTAAAAAACAATTGCAGCCGTATAATAGCGACCTAAATATTGATCTGAGTAAGTTAACAAAAGTTGATAGTGCAGGGCTCGCTTATTTAATTGAGCTGAAACAATATTGTGAAAAAAACAGCATTGATATTTATTTTAATAATGCCACAAAAGCATTAGAGAAATTAATTGCATTATACAATGCAGAGTCGTTATTACAGAATTAAGAATGAGAGATGGTCATGGAAATAGAACAAATTAAAGCACTTATCGCTGCGCAATTATCATTAGATGAGTTACATGTGAAAGGTGAAAACGGTCATTATCAAGTTATTGCTGTATCGAATATATTCGATGGCATGAGCCGTGTTAAACAACAGCAATCAATTTATGCACCACTAAATGATGTTATTGCATCTGGTGCAGTTCATGCTGTATCTATTAAGGCGTTTACACCTGAAAAGTGGAAACGTGAACAATTATTAAACCCACTTAATTAAGGTTTTTTTGTGCAGAAACTTAAAATAACAGCCGTAAAAACACTAAGCGGCGATGTCACAATTTCTGGCGCTAAAAACGCTGCATTACCTATTTTAATGGCTACGATTTTAGCTACTGGTGATACTGTTATTACTAATGTTCCTGCATTAAATGATATTAGTACAACAGGTAAAGTACTTGAAAGCTTAGGTGCTAACGTTGTTTTTGAAAATAACGAATTTCAAGTAAACGCTTGTAGCATTAACCAATATTGTGCGCCGTATGACTTAGTTAAAACGATGCGTGCATCTATTTTAGTCCTTGGTCCATTGCTTGCTCGTTTTGGTGAAGCTGATGTTTCACTGCCTGGTGGTTGTGCTATTGGTGCTCGTCCAGTAAATCTTCATTTGCAAGGTTTAAAGCAAATGGGTGCAGATATAACTGTTGATAATGGTTATATAAAAGCACGTGTTGATGGCCGCTTAAAAGGCGCTACTATCTTCATGGATATGGTTAGTGTTGGCGCGACAGAAAACCTAATGATGGCTGCTGCACTTGCACAAGGTACTACTGTTTTAGAGAACAGTGCCCGTGAACCTGAAATTGTTGATTTGGCTAATTACCTAATCGCAATGGGGGCAAAAGTAAGTGGTGCAGGGACTGCAACAATTACGATTGAAGGCGTTGAGACATTACAAGCAACGACTTATCGCGTTATGCCAGATCGTATTGAAACAGGCACATTCTTAGTGGCTGGTGCTATTACTCGTGGTAATATTCGCTGTTTAAATACAGATGCTAAAGCTTTAGAGCCTGTACTTTCAAAGCTTGAAGAGTGTGGCGCTGACATTACTATTGGTGATGATTGGATAAGCCTTAATATGCACGGTAAGCAACCTAAAGCTGTTAGTATTAAAACTGCACCACACCCAGCATTTCCAACAGACATGCAAGCGCAATTTTGTGTGTTAAATGCTTTAGCTAACGGTAATGCAAATGTTGTTGAAACAATCTTTGAAAATCGATTTATGCATATCCCTGAATTACAACGTATGGGGGCAACGATTGATCTTGAAGGCAATACAGCAATATGTCATGGCAAAGAGCGTTTAAGCGGTGCACAAGTGATGGCAACTGATTTACGAGCATCTGCAAGTTTAGTTATCGCTGGATTAGTTAGTGATGGTGAAACAATCGTTGATAGAATTTATCATATTGATCGCGGTTATGAAAAAATAGAAGAAAAATTAAATGGGTTAGGTGCGAATATTGTTCGTCTAGATGCTTAATACTGTTTAATTTTTTAATGAAAAAAGGCGTTGCTATAAATTAGCAACGCCTTTTTTAGTTAAGCTGAATTTTTGGGGGAATCTGATAATTCATTGGCTGAAACTAAAAAGAATATATCAAATTAATTCCGATGATAATTAGTCGTTTTCATATTTAGCACTAATTCTTTATTGCCACGCAGTACAGTCAGTGAAATGTTATTGCCTGGTTTCGTTCCTGCAATAATATGTAATAAATCTTTGATATTATTAAAAGGTAAGTTATTTACAGCGATTATAATATCTTTAGGTTGCAGACCAGCTAAAGCTGCTGGACCTTGGTTTAAAACATTGGTCACACCTACAGCGCCAGATTGAAGATTTAAAGACATTTTTACAAAATCAGCATCAAGCTGTTCACCTTCAAATTTAACACTACCTCTTAATATATGACCTTCAACCACTATTTCTTTTAAAATTGAATAAGCTAATTTAACTGGAATGGCAAAACTAATTCCATTACTATTTCCGTCATCTATTGAATTAAAACTTGCAGCATTAATACCTATTAACTCACCACGAGAATTAATTAGTGCACCGCCTGAATTACCATCATTAATTGCGGCATCTGTTTGCAATAGATCAAGAAATGACGATGAACTCAAACCTGCACGTCGTCCAGTTGCACTAACAATACCTTGTGTAATTGTTTGTCCTAAATTATAAGGATTACCAATAGCTAAAACTAAGTCGCCAACTTGCGTTGAGGTCTCTAAATTAAAGGGAATAACAGGTAAGTTTTCAGCGTTAATATGTAAGACTGCTAGATCAGTTAAAGGGTCTGTACCAATAATACTAGCAATGCCTTTTCGGCCATCTTGAAGTGCAATATAAATAATATCGGCATCTTTAATAACATGTAAGTTAGTAAGGATAATGCCATTTGATGACATTATAACGCCAGAACCCAACCCTTGACGTCTATTTTCGACTTGATTAGAAGCATTACGAGATTGTGATAATGAATAAATATTTACAACCGCTGGTGCTGAGCGTTTAATCGCATAGGAATAAGAAACTTGAGTATTATGAAAAGTAAGCCATTGTTTGATGGAGTCTACGACGCTGCTACGTGTATTTGGAATAGCAATAATGACAATTGCGCCAATTAATAGGCCAACAAAGATT
>CALJMY010000061.1 GCA_937981905.1 uncultured Enterobacterales bacterium | reverse complement strand
TCATTAACAATAAACAATCGATAAATGGTTCCTGCAAATACTAATAAAGCCATAAAAACTAAACTATAGCCTTTAAAGAGTGCTACATTGCTGCGTAATGAGATCGACTTTCCAATAACCCATAAACTTAAACCGTAGGTTAAACTATCGCCCAGAAAATCCAGTGCGTCTGCTTGTAATGCTTGAGATTGACCACCTATACCAGCTAACATCTCGACAACAAACATTATAGCGTTAATGGCAATCACTCCCCATAAAATACGGCGATATTGTTGGCTCATCCCATCAAAGTTTTTATTATGATCACAGCATCCAGACATTGCGTTTTCCTTGTTATCAACAAAATATGACTTTAATATAAAACCTCTAGTTACTAGAGGTTCAAGTCTTTTTAACAAAATTTCTATTAAAGTTTGATATCTCACATCGATTTCAAGTAACACCGTATTGAGAAAGGAATATTCATGGAAGCAATATATAGTATTGGTCAATTAGCTAAATTAACGCAATGTAAAGTCCCAACAATTAGATATTATGAGACAATTTCACTATTACCAGAGACATATCGGAGCGTGGGCAACCAACGGCGGTACAATGAAAAACATCTACAACGTTTAAAATTCATACGTAATAGTCGTTTACTTGGATTTAATTTAGATGAAATAAAACAATTAATTCATTTACAAGAATGCAATGACCATTCGTCACGTCAAGCACATAGTATTGCTCAAAAACATTTAGAAGATGTTCAAAATAAAATAGAACAGTTAAATTTATTGGCTCACGAATTGTCCAGCATTGTAGATTGTTGTCATCCTGAAGATAACTATGAATGCCGTGTTTTAGAAGCGTTATCTTGAATATAATTAAAGATTTAATCTCAAAATCAGTTTGCTATTTGTATATAAAATAGTATTTGGGATGTTAAGTTACATTATTTAAAACACTGCAATACTATAATAAAACGGGTTATTATATTGGTAGTTCTCATTATCTTGTTGCTGCAATGTCATTTCTTACTCATATCGATATCGCGATTTATAAGCAGACTGCTTTATATACTGCTGCCACTCCTGCCCAGCAAATCATATTACGTATTTTAGCTGTTATTAATGTCCGTATTGGACAAGCTAAGTTTAAGCAAATATTACAAGAATTAAGTCATGCTGATGCTTTTCATCGACTTAAATTGCACACGCTATTTACCATTGAAATTAGAAAAGAACTTGAAGTTCAAGGGCTCATTTCGGTAACTCAAGAAGGCGTGAAAGTATCTCCTTATTTAGCTGATTACTTAACACGTATTACACTTGAAGAAGAATCTTTTGAAGGTATCGTTGATGTGGTTGAGCGCATTCATCCTATGATGCCTGATTACTCATGGGGTAGAGCAAGCTTTAGTAATACTCAGCGTCTGATTCGCGACAGTTTTTATCGAGGGCAATATCAAATATGTATCGAATTATTTGAATTTAATAAAGATCCACAAAAAGTAGAATCAGAAATTAATCAAACATTGATGAACCTATGTTTTTATCCATTTAATGAAGCTCACTTTTTTAAATTACCCTATCAATTACAATATCAAGCGTTTGCCAGTTTATTGCATCACCTTCGTACAAGAATGAAAGACCGTAGTGAGGTTATTGAGTTATTAGCAAAAGTCTTGAATCAAATAACACCAGATGACGATAACTTAAGATGTTTACTCGTAGAACAATATTTTCTACAAGGGAGATTTAACGAAGCGCAAGCCTTGTTGTTGCCAAAAGAAAAAACAACTTATGGTTTACAGTTAAACGGATCACTTAATTTTGCAATGGGTAATACAAGCACTGTTGTTAATCTATTTAAACAAGCCATTGTAGCTAAGAATAAAATTTCACGTCGTAAAACTCAATATCTTGGTGATTTACACGGTATTTTTTATGCCATGGTTTTGTTGCAAGAAGGCAGCGATGAATCTCCTGAGCAACTGAGCGTGTTGTTTAACGAGTTAGGAAATCAACTTGATGACCGTCGTTTTGAAAGTGCTTATCAGCAAGTTTATGGATGTTTAAATCGTTTTGGCATGGTACTCGCCGCTCGTTCCAAAAATCTTGAACTAAGTGACCCTTATTCTCATATTAATAATTATGCTTATCATGTTTACGTGGTGGTTAGTTGCTTGTGTTTAACATGGGCAAATCAAACGCCTAATGCCGCTTTCTTACGACAATTAAATGATAGTTGTCAGCAGTTACATGATATTGGTGAGTTTTTGTGGAGTAAAATCAGTGTCGATTTATTAACGAAATATAATCAATCAATCCCTGTTGATACAGTTTCTCAATCGTCATTAATTAACTTTCCTAATTTGATCGCTCGTAAAGAAACATGGGCATTAGCGCTAGAGCAATTAATGGCACTTGATTCATCAACACAGGTTGATGATATAAAAGATGAAAAAAAATCACGATTAGTCTGGTTACTACAACATAGCCGGTTTGGAGATGAATTAACGGCTAAAGAGCAAAAACTGGGTAAAAATGGTTGGACGAAAGGACGCTCTGTTTCCCTTAAACGTTTATCGCAAGAAATCTCAACATTTGATTATTTATCTGAGGGTGATATTGCTTTAAGTCATCAAATTAAAACCTACTTTGGTGTTGGCTATTACGGCAAAGAACAATATGTATTAACAGGCTATCAGGCACTAAAGACCGCGATTGGCTTAGATAATGTGTATTTAGAGGA
>CALJMY010000060.1 GCA_937981905.1 uncultured Enterobacterales bacterium | reverse complement strand
CAGTTGCTCTACCAACTGAGCTATGTCGGCACACTTAAACTTTTAAGATATAAATATCTTCTTACCTAATTAACGCATAAATTAGTATGCATTAACGTTTAAATAGATGGTGCCTCGACCCGGAATCGAACCAGGG
This sequence comes from uncultured Enterobacterales bacterium, assembly GCA_937981905.1. Classification (GTDB taxonomy): domain Bacteria; phylum Pseudomonadota; class Gammaproteobacteria; order Enterobacterales; family Psychrobiaceae; genus Psychrobium. The sequence goes on along the minus strand of CALJMY010000060.1, from coordinate 16,397 downwards.
ACACGAGGATTTTCAATCCTCTGCTCTACCGACTGAGCTATCGAGGCATTTTGATTTATTAAATAAATCTAAACGCTACATTTTAAATGGTGCCTCGACCCGGAATCGAACCAGGGACACGAGGATTTTCAATCCTCTGCTCTACCGACTGAGCTATCGAGGCATTTATAAAAAATGCTTTGGCTTTTTCTAAAACTATAATTTAAATGGTGCCGACACCAAGAGTCGAACTCGGGACCTACTGATTACAAGTCAGTTGCTCTACCAACTGAGCTATGTCGGCACATTTTAAACTATTTGTTGCAGACACCATTTAAAAATAAATGGTGCCTCGACCCGGAATCGAACCAGGGACACGAGGATTTTCAATCCTCTGCTCTACCGACTGAGCTATCGAGGCAACGGCGGCTATTAAATAGATTTTGAGGGTTTAAGTCAACTACTATTTACAAATAAAACCGCATTAAACTTTACTTGCTGGATTGTTGCGCGCTTTGTTCGAAAATTATCTGATTTAATCGAATTATCCACTATTTTTCTTTTGGCGTGTAACCATCGATTTGTACTTCTTCACCATCGAACAAAAAAGCACTCATGTTCTTTTCTAATAACAAGCGGTCGTCAACGTTCATTAAATTAAGTTTTCTTTCATTAATTAACATAGTTTGCTTAGACATCCACATTGTCCAGGCTTCTTTAGAGATATTTTCAAAAACTTTTTTACCCAGTTCACCTGGTAATATTTGAAAATCTAAGCCATCAGCTTCTTTATTTAAATGTGTGCAAAAGATAGTACGAGCCACAAGGGCCTCCTAATTTTTTTTGTTTTAACATTGTTGTTAAAATCAATAGTTTTGAAACTCTAGTGTTATAAATTTAGAGTTGTGAAAGCAATGACTGAGTAACTGCTGCTAGTCCGACTTGCTGCGGAGACGTTAAGTCATACCACAATGCTTTCTCTGGCTCCATGATTACACAAGCGCTCGGTTGTACCAATAATAAATGATATGGCGTGATTTCTAAATGGTAATGACTAAAAGTATGACGGATTTGTGGCATTTCTTTTAATATGCCACCGAAACCTTGTTGATCAAGCCATGCTTGCATTGAATCTTTGTCTTTAAACTCAGGAAAACAATATAGTCCGCCCCAAATACCGCTGTTTTTTCGCTTTTCTAAATGGACTTCGTTGTTGGTTTGAAGCATCAACATTAACGTTTCTTTTACTGGCGTTGTTTTTTTAGGTTTTGAAAACGGAAATTCTTTAACGCGATCAGTTGCATAAGCTGTACAAGTATCAATAACAGGGCATAACGAACATTGCGGTTTAGAGCGACTGCAATGTGATGCGCCTAAATCCATCATAGCTTGGTTGTAATGCGTTGTATCAACCATTGGCGTTAAATCAGTACTAAGTGCCCATAATTCTTTTTCGACCTTACTGACGCCATACCAGCCCTCTACGGCAAAGTGACGTGTCAATACACGTTTTACGTTACCGTCTAAAATAGGATGAGGTTGTCCAAGTGCCAATGAAAGCACTGCACCAGCAGTAGAGCGGCCAATACCGGGAAGGGCATTAACTTCTTCTAATGTAGTTGGGAAGTCACCTTTGTAATCATCTCGTACTATTTGCGCTGTTTTATGAAGGTTTCGTGCACGGGCGTAATATCCCAGACCTGTCCATAGATGTAGAACTTCGTCAGTTGGCGCATTCGCTAAGTCGATTATAGTCGGGAATTTTTCCATAAAACGTTGGTAATAGGGAATAACTGTCGCAACTTGTGTTTGTTGCAACATCACTTCTGAGACCCAAACACGATAAGGCGTTTTATCTATTTGCCATGGCAGTGTTTTACGGCCAAATTCGTGATACCACTCAATGATTTGTTTTGAGAATAAAGATGATTGTTGTGATTGCTGCTGTGATGAATCAAGAGGCATGATAATTAACTATATGAATATTTATAGCGTCAGTGTACTTGGCTATTTATTATCTTGGCAACATTATGGAGAGTGTTAAATGAATTTTTGATGTTTTTACGCTGTATCTTTTACGTTTTGCGCATATTTAAGGTAAAATCAGTAAAATAAATTGACTCGTTATAATCAGTGTATAAAATGCGGCCAATTAACGTCCCTCTTACTTCTAGGACTTGTAACTATGACAACGCAAGACAGCAATTCATCTAACAATCAAATTGATACTCAAGATAGTAAAGAAACTATCGCACAAAAAGTTAAAGACGGTGTTTATATCAGAACTATTAAAAGTTTTGTTAAACGTGAAGGCCGCCTAACCAAAGGGCAAGAAGCTGCACTTGAGCAATATTGGCCAACAATGGGATTAGAACACAAAAATGGTCTAATCGATTTTGTTGAGGTATTCGGTAATGATAATCCTGTAGTCGCTGAAATAGGTTTTGGCATGGGTAAATCTTTAGTTGAAATGGCTAAAGCAGCACCTGAAAAAAACTTTATTGGTATTGAAGTACATACACCTGGTGTTGGTGCTTGTTTGATGGAAGCTGGAGAGCAGGGCGTAACAAATTTACGTGTTTATTGTCATGACGCTATCGAAATTTTAGCCGATTGTATTCCGCAAAATGGTTTACAGTGTATGCAGTTGTTTTTTGCTGATCCGTGGCATAAAGCGCGTCATCACAAACGCCGTATTGTTCAACCTGAATTTGCTGAAAACATCAGAAAAAGTTTAACTATTGATGGCATCTTCCATTTAGCAACAGATTGGGAAAACTACGCAGAACATATGGTTGAAGTATTAAGCGTGGCACCTGGTTATAAAAACATTGCAACGAATGGTGATTATATTGAACGTCCAGAAAATCGCCCATTAACTAAATTTGAAGCACGTGGACATCGACTGGGTCACGGCGTGTGGGATCTGATGTATCAACGTATTAGCTAATTAATTATAATTAGTTTAAATTAAGTTCAATCACATTAATTATTATTAATGACATCATATTATTGAAATAAGGATAAACCATGAAAGAGAATGCTAAACGTAATACCCGTATTCGTAAAAAATTACGCGTTGATGAATTTAAAGAGTTAGGTTTTGAAGTAACTTGGAAATTCCCAGAAGGAACTGACAATGACAAAATTGATTCAATTATCGATGGTTTAATCAATGATGTGATTGAAATTAATGGTTTAGGATTTGCTGGCGGCGGCGATCTTGAATGGGAAGGTTTAGTATGTACACAAAAGCTTGGTCAATGTACCGACGAGCAACGTGAAGCTGTTAAAGCTTACCTAGAAGCCCATGCATTAGAAAATATCGAAGTAACTGAATTGTTCGACCTTTGGTGGGGATAAACCCAAACGGTTAAACTCAATGGCTAATTCCACTAACTGATAGTGGAATTAGCCATTTTTTTTGCTTTAAATTTAACTGTTAATACTAAGTACATGTTTTATTAGGTAACTTTATAATTGGCCTCTGTTTTGCTAAATGACTATTAACAATAGCTATAACAACAAATTAATAATGTTAATAAGTTTATTAACTAAAGGATTATCATGAAAACTAAAATTGCATTTATATTAACAGCGCTTTTTTCGGCATCGACAATAGCGAGTGACAACACTTCTTCATGTAATGTAAATCTAAGTAGTAATGTCAAAGTAACCCCTGCTTTCGTACAAGTGTTAGATGGAGACCAATCGTTATACAAAATCACAAGCGATTCTAAATTATATGCACAAGGCCAACTGGTTCATCTCAATAGCGAACAACAAGCTATTGTTGATGAATATCGTAAATCATTACAAGAATTGGCACCTGAAATCGCTCACTTAATAACACAAGGGTTAGATATAGCAAAAGACGCTTTAGAAACTGTTTTTACTGAGCTTTTTGGCGATGATGCAGATTTTCAACAAAAAATAGAAACTATTATTAATAAATTTGAACAACGCATTGCACCAATGATGAATGATGAGAAAGGTGAATATTATTTGTCTAATGAATTAGCTAATCAAGATACAGATGCGTTAACAAAAGAAATTGAAGAAGAAGTTGAAAAAATTGTTATGGAGTCGAGTGGCCATCTAATGATGTTTATTGGAAAAATGTTATTGCAGGGCGAAAAGGGTATTAAAGATTTAGAACAAAAAATGGATGATTTTGGTAAGTCAATGAATGAACGTGGTGATAAAATTGAAAAAAATGCAGAAGAAATGTGTGGAAAAATGAAAGCATTAGATGAATTAGAAACTAAAATGCAAAATAAAATCCCTCAAATTTCAAACTTTGATTTACTAGATACGCAAGTTATTTAACGTTGAAATTATGATTTCATAGAGGTTATTTGCAAATATACCTCTATGAATGTTTCATGATTATGTTTCAACTTAATTAAATATTTTGGAGCTTAGATTGTTCAGTTAGAATTTTTTTAATAACAAACGGACTTACAGGCTTTGAAAATAAATAACCTTGTCCATAGTCGCACCCCATATTAGTTAGTAACTCTCGCTGTTGTTTAGTTTCAATACCTTCTGCAATTACTTTCATACCTAAACTATTAGCCATCGTAATAATTGCTTGGCACAATGCTAAATTTTTAGAACCCGGTGTAAGGTCGGATACAAAGCTTCGATCTATTTTTAAAAAATCAATGTCAAATTTATTGAGATATGACATTGATGAATACCCAGTGCCAAAGTCATCTAAAGCAATTGGAATGTTGTAATCTTTAAATTGTTGCAATATATCAATAGAATTATCATTTGAACCAATAAGTAATGTCTCTGTGAGTTCAACAATGATTGATGACTCTTTTAGGCCTTGTTCTATTAATTTATTGCTCCACATTTTAGGATTGATCGATTCACTATGATATTGAACAGGAGAAGTATTAACTGAAATTGTAAAATTAGGCACATCTAATTGAAAAATCTTAACTTGCTTAACAGCTTGTTCAAAAATCCATTCACCAATAATGTTAATTAAGCCTGTTTCTTCGGCTAATTCAATAAAATCATCAGGTGCAATTAACCCTAGTTCAGGATGTTGCCAACGAAGTAGTGCTTCTGCCTTAATTATTTTATTCGTTTTTAAACAAATAATAGGTTGGTATTCAAGAAATAGTTGATTGTGGTCAATGGCTTTACGTAAATCATTAGACAATGAAACACGCTTATCAGCTTTAGTTTGTAATTCTGGAGTAAAATATTGAAAGTTGTTACGCCCAGAACTCTTTGCTAAATACATTGCTTGATCAGCATATTTTAATAGTTGAACATCATCAATACTATCATTAGGACTAAATGTTATGCCGATGCTGGTCGTAATATAATGTGTTTTACCATTTAATTGAAACGGCATCGTTAATGACGATAATATATTATTTGCGATGCGTTCTATTGCTGATAAATTATCTAAATCACTTAATATGATAGTAAATTCATCACCACCTAATCGTGCAACCATATCAATATCACGAACACATTTTTTAAGTCGTGTAGCAACTTCAACTAATAATAAATCACCTACATCATGCCCAATAACATCATTAATTTCTTTAAAGTTATCTAAATCTAAAAAGAATAATGCTATTTTCTTGCCTGTTCTTGATGTCTTTTTTATTTCGAAAACTAACCTTTCTTTAAACATTAATCGGTTAGGTAAATCAGTTAAAAAATCAAAGTTAGCTTGTTGCCAAATTTTATCCTCGGCTAATTTACGTTGTGTTATATCTCTAAAACTCCAAAACCGACCAAGAAATACTTTGTCATCATCAAATAATGGAGCTGAAAAACGTTCAAACGTTTGTCCATCTTTTAAAAGGATTTCAGAAAAACTTTGCATCTTATCATCAGCATTATGCATTCTTACCGAGGCTATAAATTCTTTTGAATCTGATACTTGCTTAACCATTGAGTAGATAACTTGCCAAGTATCAACTTGTTTAAATTTATTGTCGGTGAGTTTCCATAAATGGATTAATTGTTTATTAACTGATACGAGTTCACCTTTGGCATTAAACGTTAGGATGCCATCGATAGAAGCTTGTTGCTGTGTTTTTAGAATACTGTTCATTAAACGTATTCTTTTTATAGCGATGTGTTTACTACGCCATAAAATTGAAATTGGAATTAAGATTAAAAATGCAATAAATAAAGCACTAAAAAAGATTAAGGGGTGAGATAAAGTAATATGAGTTGATTTACCGTGAAATACAAAATCGTTTATATTTGTGTGCAAAGTCGTCATGTTTAAATCTTGAGCAATGTGCTGCCAACGTATAGTTGTAGAACTACCTATATCTATCAGCTGCGGTTGCATCAAATAAGCGACTTGTCTAGCTTCTAACAATAGCGATTTATAAGTTAATGATGAGTTATATTTGCTATGGATTAGCTCTGCGGCATATTCAGGATGTTCAATAGCATATTTCCAACCATCGATAGTGGCTTGTTTAAAGCGCTCGGCTTGAATTTCGTTGTTTTCTAAATGTTCTTTTGTTGAAACTATGCTGGCACCATAAAAATTCAGCTCAGATGAGCGTGAGTTTATTAACTCATAAGGCATAGTAAATAAAGAGGATATATGAGGTAAGTCTGTAATTCTTACTGCAATTGCATCAACCTGACCTTGAATAAAAGATTCAAGTTCTCCAGTCTTTTGGATACGATAATCTGTTTTTTTCAATCCAGCTTCACTAAACATTGCTTCTATTTCAATGGCTTGATCCGGTATTGCAATGAGTGAACCTTTTAGAGAGGCGATTGTTGTATTAGGGTGGGTTAATAATACCCAAGGTGAAAACTGCTCTATAGTAGCAAGCAGTCTTAGGTCATAATGTAAATTAAGATCATAAATGATATTCGAACCGGCAATAATATAATCTACTTTGCCATTTGTTAATAATGAAATAGGGTTGGTATATTTATTAGCAGGGGTAATTTTTACAGTTAATCCTTTAGACGAATAATAACCTTGATCTAAGGCTACATAGAAGCCTGCATGAGAGAATTGATGTTGTGAATCTAATTGTAAGGTTAATGTAGAATCAAAGTTATTTTTAGCTTGTGTATCTTTATGAAAGCTAATGAGGGTGATGACGACAATAATAAAGGTAATAAAACGATGTGGAGACATAAATACCTAATAGTAAAAAAGGGCTGTGCATGACACTTGATTGGTCATTAAGTACTATTGAGTCTAACTAATGTAACATTAATGTCAATTAGTTAATTGTGAGATATTATTTTTGACTTTAGCTTTATAAGTTTTTTACGGATAGCTTTATTATTGTTTTTAATAGGGTTATATAGCATGATTAGGATTAACTAATAAGTGATGAATGAGGTAACAATGATTAGTAGTAAAAAAGCGTTGTTAGCATTGAGTGGAACATTAATACTTTTCACGTTTGGTGCCGCAGCCGCAACATCAACTGCTTGGTATAAAGTTATAAATGTACAACAAATAACTCAATTAATAGATGCTAGTTGTATTGATAATGAAAATAGGCCCTGTCCACGTAATAAATATTTTCGAGTGTATTATGAAGCAACTAGCCAATATTCTCCTGTGCAAAATTTTGATAAGAAAATGGATTTAAATCCACCTCAAGTTGATGCTGTTATGCAAATGACAGTGGATGTTCCTAGCAAAGAAATGATGATGTAATACCTATTTAAACTTTAAATAAAGATTAAATTATGTTGTTATTATTCATTCATGCCTTAATAAGTTAAGTTAATTGAGTTTCTGCAATATATATTTATTAACTTGTTCTTCTAAAGTATCTAACGGAACTGGGCCATTTTTTAAAATAACATCGTGAAACTGTTTTAAGTCAAATTGGTTTCCTAATTTGGCTTTTGCATGTTCACGCAATGATAATATTTTTATCATACCTATTTTATAAGCTGTTGCTTGCGATGGCATTACAATATAACGCTCAATTGCTTTAACAATATCACCTTGAGGGTTTGGTGTGTTTTTCGATAAATAATCAATAGCTTGTTCACGTGTCCAGCGCATTTGATGAATACCAGTATCGACAACTAGTCGACAAGCTCTCCATAGTTCCATAGCTAAACGTCCAAAATCTGAATAAGGGTCTTGATAAAACCCTATTTCTTTTGGTAAGTACTCACTATACAACCCCCAGCCTTCTGAATAAGCTGTATAGCGGCCATACTTTCTAAATTTTGGCGTATCTTCAAGTTCCATAGCTAATGATAATTGCATATGATGGCCTGGAATTCCTTCATGAAAAGCTAATGCTTCCATTTGGTAAATTGGCATGTTGTTCATGTCATATAAATTAGCGTAGTAACGCCCAGGTCTTGTGCCATCAGGAGATGGTCTATTGTAGAATGCTTTTCCTGCTGATTTTTCTCTAAATGATTCAACACGTTTAACCACGAGATTTGCTGCAGGTTTTGTTATAAATAATTGGTCGAGTTTATGACGCATTTTGTCAATATGATTTTTTGCTGCTTTTAGATACGCTTGACGACCTGATTCATTATTATCAAAATAAAATTGTTTATCAGTTCTCATAAATTCAAAAAATTGCGATAAATCGCCTTTGAAATCAACTTTTTGCATAATGATATTCATTTCATTATGAATTCGGTTAACTTCATTTAGTCCTAATTCATGGATTTGTTGTGATGACATTGACGTTGTTGTCGTGCGCTGTAGTGCATTTTTATAAAATAAATCACCATCAGGTAACTTCCATACTCCATCATCGTAACTAGCTCTTGATTGTTGTTCTCGTAAATAGCTAATTAAAGTACTAAAGCCTGATTTTACATCAGTTAGTAATGCTTCTTTTGCTTGAAATAATAAAGTTTCTTTCTCTTTGTTTGTAATAGATAGTTTTATTATCTTCTTATAAAAATCAGCGTAAAGAGGGCTTATGCCTTTATCATTAAATGGTTTACCTTGTAGTACATCTACAGTGTCGTTAATGACATAGTCAAAAACAAAATGGGGCGCCATTATGCCGCGTTCTTCACGGTCGATCAGGTTTTGAGTAAGTTGTTTCATGAGTTTTTTAAACCCATGTAATCGAGATATATACGCGTATGCATCACTAATGTCTGTAATTTTATGCGCATTAACTAACATGCTAATTGATTGGCTGTGTAATCCACGCATCTGATTAACAGGATAGGTGTGAAAGCGCCATTGATGATCATTGATGTCATTATTTAGTTTATTTTTAAATAATTGATAACTTAATAAGGTTTGCTCATCTAAAAGTTTAGGATTGATTTTCTTTAATCGTTCAAGGTTGTTGATGTCTCTTGCATGATTTTTTTGAACTTGAATATCACTAATATCATCCCACTTTCCGTAGTCTTTTTTAATACCCATGTAAGTTTGTCTAATAGGGCTAGCCATTAAGTTTTCATTATATATGGAATCAAATAATGTATTGGCTATTGCGGATTGAGATGTAATGAGTGCTTGTTGACTTGCTGAGATATTAGAAGGATCTATTTGTTGAGTGTTTGCTGATAATGTTTGAATCAGCTTATTTTTGTCTGATTCACCTTGGGAAAGGTTTAAACTACAACCGGAGAGTAACAAAGCACTTGAGCTTAAAAGTATTACTAATTTACGATCCATGAAATTACTCGGTTAACGGTCTGTTTTAATTATCATCAGTCTACTAAAAAAACGCGTAAGGTCCAATATATACGCGCAAATTAGATGTATCATATTATTCCATAAAAATATTGAGCAATTCATTTAAGAAACGTTGTCCTAGCGGTGTAACATGCCAATGGTGCTCTGTTTGCTCAATTAAACCTTTAGTAATGGCTTTCGTTATTTGCGTTTGTATATCGCTTTCTGACAATCCAGTGAACGCTTTAAAATCTTGACGTGGGCAAGGTTCAACTAATCGAAAACGATTCATAAAAAATTCTAACGCAAGATCTTCTTTTTCAATAGACCAACGTTCAAATTCATATTTTCCATCACAATCTAAGTAACCTTTAGGGTGCTTAATTTTAGTCGTACGTAGAATCTCTTGTGATTTTACATCAGTAATTTTACCGTGAGAGCCACAACCAATGCCAAGGTAATCGCCAAAGCGCCAATAATTTAAATTGTGATGACATTGCATGGTTTGTTTAGCAAAAGCAGATATTTCATATTGTACATAGCCTGCGTCTTGTAATTCTTGGCGGCCAGCATCGTAAATGTCAGCCAAAATATCATCGTTAGGAATAGTTGGCGGTTTTGAATGGAACTGTGTATTAGGTTCAATAGTAAGTTGATACCACGATAAATGCGGCGGCGATATTTCAATCGCTTGACGTAAATCGGCAAGAGCATCATTTACGTTTTGCTTTGGTAATGAATGCATTAAATCGATATTAAACGATCGTAATGGTAACTCTTTTGCTTGTTTTGCTGCATTAACTGCTTCATCAGAATCGTGAATACGACCTAAAATAGTTAGTTTGTCTGGTTGAAAAGATTGCACGCCAATCGAAATTCTATTAATGCCAGCGTCAGTAAATTGTTTAAAACGACCAGCTTCGACTGTACCTGGATTTGCTTCCATCGTAATTTCAATATCATCAACACAATCAACCATCGTTTTGACTGTATCAAGCAAGCGTTTCATTTGCACTGGATCTAATAAACTTGGTGTACCACCGCCAATGAAAATAGACTGTAGTTGTCGACCCTGCACAAAATGTAGCTCTTGTTTTAAATCATCAAGTAATGCATCAACATAGGCTTGATGCGGTATATTGCCTTTTACTTCGTGAGAATTAAAATCACAATACGGACACTTTTTAACACACCAAGGAATGTGAATATAAAGACTTAATGAAGGAAGTGTTAACAATGTGGTCACTGTATTAAACGCCTGTAGTTAATGAAGCTAGCTGTGGTATTAACGCTTTAAGCGCTTGCCCACGATGACTTAATTGATTTTTTACTGCTTTGTCTAATTGTGCGCTAGTACATTGGTGGTTTGGTACATAAAAAACAGGATCATAACCAAACCCTTCACGACCTTCTTGAAGTTGGGTTATTTCACCATTCCAAAATCCTTGGCAAATAATAGGTGTTGGATCGTGTTCGTGTTGCATATAAACCAAGACACAAACAAAACGAGCTTGGCGTTCTGATGCTGGAATATCTTTAAGCTCAACTAATAATTTATCAATATTAGTTTGATCATTTGCACTCTCACCACTGTATCGTGCTGAATAAATACCTGGTGCACCGCCTAATGCCATTACTTCTAACCCAGAATCGTCTGCAATGGCTGGCTTACCAGTAAGCTTAGCCGCATGGCGAGCCTTGATAATGGCATTCTCTACAAAAGTAGTACCAGTTTCAGGGACATCAGGTACATTAAATTCACTTTGAGCGATTACATCTAAATTCAATGGAGCCAATACAGCGGCTAACTCTTTGACTTTGCCTTGATTACCAGTAGCTAAAACAATTTGAGACATGGTATTACCTTGTAAATATATTAATGATTTGAAGTGATTTTAAGATGTATTGAAGCGATTTAAATAATGACTGATAATCAGCTTATGAATGGCATTACTAATAGTGCCATCAATATAGTTTTACTATAAACAGTTAATCTACATGAAACAGTTATTCCACATAAAATTGTTCTGTGAATTTTAAGTAACTATTTAATCCATGTTTATTAACCGACCGAATTTGTAATGTAAATTGCTCTTTATGGCGGTAAGGAAGCTGTGCAATATAATAAATAGCATTGCCTTCTTTAATTTCTTTAAAGGTTAAATTAGTAATCTTTCCCGTAAGATTGGTCGCTGTACCAGTCACTTTCCCTGTTACTGCTGGAGTGCCATCAATTAACGTATCAAGTATTGAAATATTTACAAACGCATTAGAACTTGAACGTTTAATACCATAAGTAGTAGCAATTTTTGAATCAAGTATTGTAGATGGTAGTGCAATATAATGTACTTGATAGCGGCCTGTTTGTTCAAATTGACCACCTGTAGAAGGTTTTAATTCTGTTGCTGCTTGTGTCATTAAGCTTACTAAACACAAACTAACTATTATTAATGTTTTAATATTCATAATAAATCCATGGTTATAAATTTATAATGTGACCAGCAAATTAATACTTGCTGGTCTCATGATTAAAGTTGTATCCAAATAGGCCCAATAAGAGGGGTTAAGATATCGTTAGCTAACATGTTTAAAAACAATAATGTGAACGAAAGAATCATTAACGATAAATCGATCCCACCCAGATCAGGTAAGCGGCGTCTAATAGGGGAAAGTAGTGGCTCAGATAACTGTGACATCACCTGTTCTATAGGGTGTCGCCCTTGACTAACCCAGCTCATAATTGCTCTAAGTAGTAATATCCAAAATATTAATACACCTACTTTTTTAACTGCAAATAGAGATCCCCAAATAAGCAATGTTAACGGGAGTATTTCTCCTGTCTTCGTTATCATCATGATGGCAAACTTGGTATAAGCTACAAGTAAAATAAGTGTAATTCCAGCCATATCTAAACCAAGTGCACCGGGAATAACTCGGCGCATTGGACGAAGTAATGGGTCAGTAGCCTTTACAATAAATTGATTAAATGGATTGTAGAAATCGGCACGAGCAATTTGGAGCCAAACACGTAAAATTACTATCATGATATAAGTATTAAATACAAAATCTAATAAAAAATCTAATGCGGTCATTATGTTAGATATCCTTTATTGTTAAATTTAGACGTAATATTAAGAATTAAAATTCTTTAGCCATTTCATCTGCACGAGCAACAGCATTATTCATAGCAGCATCCATACATTTCTCTAAACCTTGAGCTTTTAATGTTTCAATAGCAGCGTGTGTTGTGCCGCCTTTAGATGTAACTTGTTTTCTTAATTCTGACAATGACACATCTTGGTTTTGCTTAACCATTTGCGAAGCGCCTAATGCGGCTTGCTCAATTAACAAGCGTGCTTCTTGTTCAGTTAATCCCATAGCCATGGCACTTTTTTGCATGTATTCCATCATTAAAAAGAAATAAGCAGGTGAACTACCACTACAAGCGGTTACTGAATCGATGTGTTTTTCATCATCAACCCATAAAATTTCACCAACAGCATTCATAATGCTGCCAATATCTGCTTTTTGTGTATCACTCACGCCTTTTGCAGCAAATAAGCCACTCATACCAAGACCTAGTAATGATGGTGTATTTGGCATTACACGAACAATACTTACATTGGTATTAAAGTAATCATGATAACGGGCACTTGGAATGCCAGCAGCTAATGTTACAAATAATTTACTATCGATGTCGTCAATTGCTAGTGATTGACACATTGCTTCCATCATTTGTGGTTTAACTGATAAAACAATAATGTCAGCCCAGTTAATGGCATCATTATTACTATTAGTAATTAGAATATTATGTTCTGCTTGAAGCGCATCAAGTTTGCCTTGACTAGGGTTACTGGCCATAATGTGGTCACAAGGGTAACCATTTGAAATTAAGCCATTAATAATACTACGACTCATGTTACCTGCACCAATAAACGCGATTTTTTGTGATTGCATAACTATCCTAGAAAGTTTGTTCAAAATTAAGTATTACGAGTACCAAATATAGCACTGCCAACACGCACCATGGTGCTGCCATGTTCAACAGCATGAGCAACATCGCTACTCATCCCCATTGAAAGGGTGTCTACTGTATCAAATTCTTTTTTAAGTTGCTCAAAAAGCTGATTCATTTTAGAAAACTGGTGTTTAATAAGTTCATTATCGTCGGTTTTTACACCAATTGTCATTAATCCGCGCAGGGTTAACCTTTCTAATGCGTTAATTTCGCGTGCCAATATTAATGCATCATCAATTTCAATACCTGATTTTGACGCTTCACCGCTTATATTTATTTGAATCAGAACTTGCAATGGTTGTTGATAAACACCGCGTTGATCACTTAAACGTTTAGCTATTTTTAGACGGTCAATGGTATGTACCCAATCGAAATTTTCTGCGACTAATTTTGATTTATTAGATTGAATTGGGCCGATGAAATGCCAAGTTAATTCGGGATTATTAAAATATTGGACTTTTTCAATACCTTCTTGAACATAGTTTTCACCAAAATGTTGTTGGCCAGCTTCTATGGCAATTTCAATATCTGAAATAGGTTTTGTTTTACTTACGGCGATTAATTGAACGGTATTGGCCTGACGATGCGATTTATTTTCATAAAAACGCAAGCTCTTAATGGCTGAATGTAAATGTTCTGTTATGTTAGTCATATAGTTAATTAATTTTATGTAAAGGTTTTTAATGGATATTACAGAGTTACTGGCATTTAGTGTTAAACACGAAGCTTCAGATTTACACCTTTCAGCTGGTGTTCCTCCAATGATACGTGTAGATGGTGAAGTACGAAAGCTAAACGTACCAGCTTTAGAGCACAAAGAAGTCCATAATTTAATTTATGACATTATGGATGATAAACAACGCAAAGATTACGAAGAGCATTTAGAGTGTGATTTTTCATTTGAAGTGCCAAATATGGCACGTTTTCGTGTTAATGCTTTTGTTCAAAATCGTGGCGCTGGTGCTGTTTTTCGTACTATCCCAAGTGAAGTTCTAACGATGGAACAAATACACGCTCCAGAAATATTCAAAAAAATAGCTGAAAAACCACGTGGTTTAGTGTTGGTCACTGGGCCTACAGGTTCTGGTAAATCTACAACCTTGGCAGCAATGATTGATTATATTAATGAATCACGACGTGAGCACATTTTAACAATTGAAGATCCTATTGAATTTGTTCACAAAAACAAACAGTGTTTGATTAATCAGCGTGAAGTACATCGTGATACTCATGGTTTTGAAAATGCATTACGTAGTGCTCTTCGCGAAGACCCTGATATTATTTTAGTGGGTGAAATGCGTGATTTAGAAACTATTCGTTTAGCGCTTACCGCGGCTGAAACCGGACATTTAGTTTTTGGGACACTACATACAACATCTGCTTCTAAAACCGTTGACCGTATTGTAGATGTATTTCCAGCGGCAGAAAAAGATATGGTAAGAACAATGTTATCTGAGTCATTGCAGGCTGTTATTTCACAAACGTTAGTGAAAAAAATTGGTGGTGGACGAGTTGCTGCTCACGAAATAATGTTAGGAACACCAGCGATTAGAAATCTAATTCGAGAAGCAAAAGTAGCTCAAATGTATTCAGCTATTCAAACCGGTATGGCTCATGGCATGCAGACATTAGATCAATCATTAAGTACATTACTTAATAGTGGACAAATCACACGTGAAGATGCACAGCTTAAAGGTTCTGGTAAACAAGCGCTGTAATCATTTTTTTGTTAAGGAAATATATGAAAATATTAAAATATTTACAAGCACTTGTTGATGAAGGTGGTTCTGATTTATTTCTTACTGTAGATGCTAAACCAAGCGTTAAAGCACATGGCGCAATGATTTCTATTTCAGATGATGAACTTACAGAGGAAGATGCATTAGAGATTGTGCTTGGTACTATGACACCAAAGCAACGTAATGAATATGAAGATACTAAAGAATGTAATTACGCTATTGCCATAGAAGATCTTGGGCGTTTTCGTGTGAGCGCTTTTTGGCAACGTAATTTACCTGGATTAGTTGCACGTCGAATTGAGACTACAATCCCAGAAATGGATGATTTAAAGCTACCTGCAGTACTTAAAGATGTAATCATGAGTAAGCGTGGTTTAGTTATTATGGTTGGCGCGACAGGAACAGGTAAATCTACGTCTTTAGCTGCTATGATTGGTCATCGTAATCGGCATAGTAAAGGTCATATTCTAACAGTTGAAGATCCTATTGAATTTGTTCATACACACCGCCGTTGTATTGTTAATCAGCGTGAGGTTGGTGTCGATACTGAATCATTTGAAGCTGGATTGAAATCAGCGTTACGACAAGCACCAGATGTTGTTTTACTTGGTGAAATACGTTCACCAGAGACAATGCAATATGCATTAACATTTGCTGAAACTGGTCATTTATGTGTTGCCACTCTTCATGCTAATAATGCTAACCAAGCGATAGAACGTATTATGCATTTAGTACCTAAAGAAAAGCATCAACAGTTATTGTTTGATCTATCACTTAACTTGCGTGCAATTGTTGCACAACAATTAGTGCCAGTTAAAAGTGGTCAAGGACGACGTGCTGCTATTGAGGTGTTATTAAATTCAGCAAGGGTCTCTGATTTAATTGCTAAAGGTGAACTTCATGCACTTAAAGAGACTATGTCAAAATCTAATGAAGTTGGCATGCAAACGTTTGATCAAGCCTTGTTTAATTTATATCAATTGAATGAAGTTAGTTATGCTGATGCATTACA
>CALJMY010000059.1 GCA_937981905.1 uncultured Enterobacterales bacterium | reverse complement strand
TTCTTCGTTTGCGCTCGCTGCTGCCATAGCCATGCTGCGATAAGCTGTTAATAATCCGCTAAGCCATTCACTTTGTTCTGCTTCAAAAGGTGCGTCTGCTGGTATTTCTACAACACTTGGACCGTCGTCTTGCGTTTCCATAAGTGTCGCTAATTGGTTGATAAAATCGTTATTCATAAAAGTACCGTATATGTTGTTTAGCGAAGCAAGATAGCTTGTAAGTCAGACTCTTGGTGACGTCGAGTAAATGTTAAAAAGGATTCACCTTGTTCGCGTTCTTTTAAATAATTATGGATGATTTTTTCACCCCATTGCGGCAGATCACTAGCGTTGATTGGCCCATGTAAATGACGAGCTAAACCTTGATCTTGGTCTGTGCCGCCGCCAACAAAAATATTGTAACCTTCGCCGCCATCTGGTCCTGAAGCGCCGATTAAGCCAATATCACCAATGTAATGCTGAGCACAAGAATTTTTACAACCCGTAGTATGAATGTTGATTGGTTGATCAAGTTCAAACCGTTCTTGAAGATGTTTCACTAAAGTTTCAGTGTCTTGTTTAGTGTAAGCATTAGCTAATTTACAACCCCAGCGACCTGTACAAGAAATTGCTCCTGCGGCGAACGCTGTTGCTGAAGTACTTAGTCCCATGGCTTCTATTTCAGAAACTACAGCTGCTACGTCAGCATCTGCTATGTGTGGTACTAATATATTTTGCCATACGGTCATGCGAACATCGTTTTTACCATAACGCATTGCGATATCTGCGATACGGCGCATTTGTTCAGGCGTCATGTGACCAACATTAAGTGTTACGCCAATGTAATTTAAGCCAGCTTGAGATTGCGGATGAACACCTATATGACCTTGGCGATTAATTTGAACACGTGGAGCGTCGAACTTAGCATCTAATGCGAGTAATTTTACGCCATGACCAAATGCATCTAAATGATCTTGAATACGTTCAATAGTCCAATCAAAGCCATGTTCATCTAATACATATTTAAAACGGGCTTTATTTCGATTGGTGCGATCACCATGCTCTAAAAATACGCGTAATATAGCTTCTGAAATTTCAACCGTATCTTCAGGCTTACAAATTATGCCCGTATCACGAGCAAAGTCTTTATGGCCTGTAATACCACCTAAAATTAATCGACAATAAATCCCTGGCTCAATATCTTGGTCATTTTCTAATATTTGAGTAGCCACATAACCCACATCATTAGTGTCAGAAACTACAGAGATAGAACCGCCATTATCAAATGAGAAGTTAAATTTACGGGGAAGGCCTTGTAAGTCACGCGTGTTTAAAATACGTCGACCTAAATCAATACCGTATTGGTGTAAATCGATGAGTTCAAATGGGTCAAAACCTGCGATAGGACTTGCTGTAATATTTCGAGCACTGTCGGCGCCTGTCCCGTGACAGCTTAAACCGTAATCATTGAGTGCTGTTATCCATTCAATTAGGCGGTTTGGCATAATTTCACGAAACTGGAAATTACCACGTGTAGTTAAATGCGTGTAACCACCTGCAATATTTTCAGCCATATCACCAAGAGCACGTAACTGATCCCCACGTATTTTGCACGAAGGGATACGCATACGACACATATAACCTTGGCTATTTGGCTCAACGTTGAACATACCGTAATGACGAAACATGAAATCATCAATGCCTTCGGCCATTTTCCCTTGTTTGTCGTGCTCTACTAAACGTGACCAAATATCTAAAATATTCGTATCATGCTTGGCTAGCTCTTGTTTAGATAAATCATCGACAGGGGTTCCCCAAAATGTTTTGTCTAAGTCAGCTTGTTCGCTAGAATTTTTGCCTTTAAGTAGGTGCGTATTAAGCGCCATTAAGCTGTCCGCAAGGAATTTTTTTTGTTCTGGCGTGAAAGCACGCTTAGGTTTGTGCGGTTGAATAGTCACTGCGTTTGATGATGATGTTTGCATAGTAAAGCTTGTGTTATTAACCATATTTTAAAATAGCAATAATCGTACCAGTTGGATTATTGCGTCTTTTCAGGCTTTTTATCTCGTATGCTTATTAATAGAAGGGTGTTTTTTGGTGCGTTTTATATTGTTAGGTTCTATTGTGGTGCAGTAAATTAATTGAATTGTA
Source organism: uncultured Enterobacterales bacterium (assembly GCA_937981905.1). GTDB lineage: Bacteria > Pseudomonadota > Gammaproteobacteria > Enterobacterales > Psychrobiaceae > Psychrobium. Next base: position 1,074 of record CALJMY010000059.1, on the reverse strand, counting down.
GAATGAGTGACACCAAATTAAAAATTTATTATCTATGTAATAACTCTGGTATCAATATTAAACTATTTTATAATTTGGTGTGACACTAAAGCTATAGAATAGGATTAAGAGCTACGCGATATTATGAATAGCTACTTTATATTAATAATGGTTACTCAGTATTATCAGACTTTTTTAATGTTTCTAATAGTAAATTCATTATGTCATTTTTCATTTTCTTTTTATGTTCGTCACGTAAGCTTTTCATGTGAATTGATTCTGGCGGGGCTTTAATAAAAGGAATAATTTTTTTAACAATAGAATCACCCATAGATTTTTTTGTTAGATGACTGTTAAAGCTAGTTCTGAATTTAATATATTTGTCTTCCGAAGCAAACAAATAAATATCTGAAAAGATCATAATATCGTTATTTGTCATCATTTGAAATTCAGCTTTTTTACCACTGTATTTAACATTGTCTACTGTAAAAACTAAATCAGATAATACTTCTGGTTCTCTAGATTTGTAATGTCCATATTGTACAATCATATCAACATCTTTAAGCGCATTACTAAGTTCAGAATTTAATACACTTGCCGTATCTTCCCAACTTACTTCTCTAATGGGATAAATATAGGTATTAATTCGATCTTCAGGGAATGCTTTATCTTGATAGCTTAAAGAGACACCTAGTAATGGGTTTTCGTGAATTACTTTATCGATTAATACGAGCTCTCCTATTATTTTCGGAGCAACTAAATTATTTTCATAATCAGTGAACTCGACTGGCCTTTTTGAGGCACAAGCAATAGTTAATAAACAGAGTAAGACAATAGTTATATTTCTAAAATTCATGAAGCATCCTTGACGTTAAATACCTAGTAATAATGCGATTACATATAAATACTATGATATATCAACATTAATTGTACGTAATTAATACATCACAATAATTTAATAGAATCTTTTATTTTTTACAATGGATTATCAGGGATACAAAAATGATTGGAGATGTGGGTGATGATAATAAATTACATTATTTCAATAAAATAGTTATTGTTGTCGTTAATTAATCTCTATTCCCATCACTAATA
>CALJMY010000058.1 GCA_937981905.1 uncultured Enterobacterales bacterium | reverse complement strand
CTGCAACAGATTTTTAATGAAAAATCACAAAGCAATAAAAGCGCGAGCAAAGACGGTAATTATGTTTCAGGACTGGTGTTAGTACCAACGCGTGAATTAGCGAAGCAAGTGGCTGACAGCATTCGCTCTTATGCCGTTCATCTTAATGGTGCGATTAAAACCGTTGCTGTGTTTGGTGGTGTGTCGGCAAATACTCAAATGTTGGCGCTGCGTGGCGGTACAGACATTTTAGTGGCAACGCCCGGTCGATTACTCGATTTAATATCAAGCAATGCTATTAAGCTTGAGCGCGTTAAAACATTAGTATTAGATGAAGCCGATCGCATGTTGAGCTTAGGATTTACCGAAGAGCTTTCTGCGTTACTAGCGTTAATGCCAACGAAAAAACAAACGTTATTATTCTCGGCTACTTTCCCTGAGCAAGTTAAAGCGTTAACTGAAAAGTTACTGAATAACCCTGTTGAAATTCAAGTGCAAAATGCAGATGCTAGCACGCTAGTGCAACGTGTTTTCACTGTGAACAAAGGCGAGAAAACTGTTTCACTTGCACATTTAATTAAAGAACATAAATGGTCACAAGTACTCGTTTTTGTTAACTCTAAAAACGGTTGTGAGCATCTAGCTTATAAGCTTTCTAAGCACGACATTATCGCTGAAGTATTTCATGGCGATCAAGGCCAAGGCGCGCGTAGTCGTGTGATTGAAGCGTTTAAAGCGGGCGAGATTGAAGTACTAATTGCAACTGATATTGCTGCTCGTGGTTTAGATATCGAAAAATTACCAGTGGTTATTAACTTTGATTTACCAAGAAGCCCGTCAGACTACATGCACCGCATTGGTCGAAGTGGCCGTGCTGGTGAAGTCGGTTTAGCATTATCGTTGATTGATTATGAAGATTATCATCATTTCAAAATCATCGAAAAGAAGAATAAGATCTGGCTTGATCGCGAAGAAATCGCAGGTTTTGAAGTTGATGAGTCACTGATTGATCCGTCTTTTTCTGCAAGTAAACCAATGGCACCGCCAGAAGGGCAGGGTAAAAATCGCGGTAAGAAAAAAGCGAAGAAGAATTTAAAAAGTAAATCGTCTATTAATACCGATGTTTGGACAGGCTACTCTCCATTAGACTCTTCACCAGATTCAACATCAGATTCAGAGTAACTGTTTAAGCTTTATTGACAGTTACAAATGTTGAAATAAAAGCGAGTACCGCAAAAGTGGTACTCGCTTTTTTGTTGGTTATTATTTGATTTTTATTTGATTTTTACATCTAAACCAAGCGATATTATTGTGCCCAATAATGTTGTTATTACCACAGACAATAACGATCCAATCAACACATATTCAGTCAGGCTTCGATCGTTCGACTTATTTAATTCACCAAATCTAAATATTGATTTAGCGGCTAACACAAAACCTACGGCGGCATAACTTCCAACAAGTGTAAAAGTCAGTATCAGCACTCGCTCTAAATAACCGATTAACTTGCCACCAGCGACAAGACCATTAGCATCAGTTTCATTATTTGTGCCTGATATTGGATACTTTTGTAAAATACTTCCAATGATCACTGACGTTGGCTTGAGAATTAATAAATAAGCAAAAACGATCATCACCACATTCGAAAACTTCTCATGCTTAATAATCGTCTCAACGGTTAAACCGTCGGTCATGTGAAATGCAATAATCGCTAATACCGAAATATGTAAAATTTGGTCAATAACAAAATAAGAAAATTTATGATTATGTCGTCTGGTTACCTTCCATAAGTCGATAAAATAGTGACTTATTGCGACTATTGCTACCAAACAACTAATTGAATACCAGTCAAAATCTAATACGATGGCTGGGATCAATAGGGCGAACCCATGTAATAAAGAATGTAAATACAGTTCAAGAGAGCGATACGTCTTTTGCTTTTTTGAATCTACCCATTTTTTAGGTTGTAGGTAAAAATCACAAATAATATGTATAACTAGAAACGGTATTAAAATCCCAAAAAAATCAGACATGATTACTCCCTATCACTTGGTTTATGAACCGTAAATTTAACTCACTAATGAGTGGCCAGCCTGATGCTTTCAATGATTTACTAGTTGTCGCAATCGCAATATTAAGGTGTTGAGATAACTCACTTATTGATAATTCGTCGCTATTTTTAAGCATCGGAAGCATTACCTCACATTGGCGCGACGTTAACTCAGTGAGTTGTTTGTCTAAATATTTAAACAGTAAATCAAAATGTGCTGATAATTCTAATCGGTCAGAATTAAAAACTAATTTATCGTTTTTTAAATTTTTCAATCCACGACCAGAAAGCACAAATGCTTCTCCCATTGATTGCGAGACAGATTCACGTAAGTCGGCATTTGAAGCAATAGCAAAACTAATACGACTATCAAATTGTTTACCTAACGCTTTAATGCCAATTCGATACAGGATGGTATATCTCAGTGCATTTTCAATATCGTGCACGACGGTTTGAAATTCATCGCCTCGTCTAATGCTGTGTGCATTTAACGAATTTCCATCGCTAATCCACTGTTGAATCTCTTTGATTCGCGTAAGTAAAATATCGAATTGTTCAGAGGTTAGCTTAGTTGAGTTAATAATATCGCCACTAATAACTGAAATAGGCTTATAAATAAATTTCACATTAAAACTCCTCGTTTCATATAACACTTAATTTAGCCGTTTTAGGCTAATAATGCAAATTTAGCCATATTGGGCTAATTTAATTGGTTTTAGTCATTTAAGGCTAAATATTAAGCTGTTAAAACTATTCTCGCTTTTGTTGTTAAAGGCTACTAATAGCCTAATTAACCCTGCATATAATGTTGATATAAAGCTATTGCGTAAGCACAAAAATTTGTCTACTATATTTTGATGGGTAGACAGATTGTTCTACTACCTTTGTTTGATTTATATTCACTAGATTGGAGTTGTTATTTTGGAAAATTCACGCCCACCTTTACCACCTTTTGATATCGATAGTGCAAAAGTTAAAGTACGCGCTGCTGAAAATGGCTGGAACAATAAAAATGCTGAAGCTGTTTCGTTAGCTTATAGCTCAGATAGCTCATGGAGAAATCGTTCAAGTTTTATTAATGGCCGCGCTGAAATTGTAGAATTTCTTACTGAGAAGTGGGCGAAAGAATTAGATTATAAATTAATAAAAGAGCTGTGGGCATTCACCGACAACCGTATCGCGGTTCGTTTTGCTTATGAATATAGAAATGCTAACAACCAATGGTTTCGT
>CALJMY010000057.1 GCA_937981905.1 uncultured Enterobacterales bacterium | reverse complement strand
AGGATAAATGGATGTTGAAACTTAAAAAATTGCTTAAAGAAAATCGTGGATTTATTGTGTTTATTGTATTGATGAGCATATTTAGAAGCGCAATTGCAGATTATAACACGGTGCCTTCAGGCTCGATGTTACCTACTATTATTCCTGGTGATAGAATTGGCATTGATAAACTTGCCTATGACATAAAACTCCCTTTTATTAATTACAGTATCATGCAATTAAATGAACCTGAGCGCGGTGATATTGTTGTTTTTGAATCAAAAGCTGCCGATTTACGAATGGTTAAACGTGTTATTGGTACGCCGGGAGATATTATCGAGTTGGTAGATAATCAACTCATTATTAACAATGTACCAGTGAGCTATAAACAAACTAATACGCATACATCTAAATCTGTAGAGCAACTTCCAAATAAAACTCATGCTATTCAAATTAAAGGCTTTAGTGATTTAACAACTTTCGCAGCGATTAAGGTCCCAGCTGATCATTTATTAGTGATGGGTGATAATCGGAATAACAGTGCAGATTCTCGTGTTTATGGTTTTATTCCGCGTCAAGAAGTTATTGGGCGTGCTAATCGCGTTGTTGTGTCATTAGATTATGATGATAATTATTTGCCACGCAGTGACCGATTTTGGAAACCGTTACTTTAACAATCGAACACCCTATATGAGATAACTGTAATGAAGTTATCTCTTTCACAAAAACGTCTTATTAATAAGGCGTTTTTTATTTTAAGGCTTGCCTGAATGAAGAAGATGGCTATAATGCCCTTAATGATAATTATTACTATTTAGAAGGTTGATATGAAATCGATGATTGCAATGGCTGTCGGCATAGCCACATTAGCTAGTTCATTTTCTGTGCTTAGTGCGCCAAATAGCGAAAAAGAAGTGAATATTTACTCTTACCGTCAAGCGTTTTTAATTGATCCTGTAGTTGCTCAATTTGAAAAAGACACAGGCATTAATGTGAATGTTGTTTTTGCTAAAAAAGGACTAGCTGAACGTTTAAAGCGTGAAGGTAAATATACTAAAGCTGATTTAGTATTAACAACTGATATCAGCCGCTTAATGGAACTAAAAGATAAAAAATTAGTATCGCCAGTTGAAAGTTCAATAATTGAAAACAACGTGCCTTCACATTTACGTGATCCACAAAATCAATGGTTTTCATTAACGAAGCGTGTTCGTAATATTTATGCGTCTAAAGAGCGTGTTGGTAATATTGCTATTACGTATGAAGATTTAGCAACTGATAAATACAAAGGTAAAATTTGTACGCGCAGTGGTAAACATCCTTATACAGTCGCTTTAGTTTCTTCGATGGTTGCTCATCATGGCGAAGCTGAAACAGAAGTATGGCTAACAAAGGTAAAAGAAAACCTAGCACGTAAACCACAAGGCAATGACCGTGGTCAAATTAAAGCCATTGCAGCAGGGCAATGTGATGTGTCATTAGGTAACAGTTATTACTTTGGTAATATGCATACTAATCCTGAGCAAAAACCGATTGTTGAAAAGGTAAATATTTTATTTCCAAATCAACAAAACCGTGGCTCACACATCAACGTTAGCGGCATGGCATTAACTAAATATGCTCCGCATAAAGCTGATGCAATTAAGTTAATGGAATATTTAACAGGTGATTTAGCGCAAAGTATTTACGCTAAAGTAAACTTGGAATATCCAGTAAAACCATCTGTCGAAGTTTCACCATTAGTTGCATCTTGGGGTGAGTTTAAAGAAGATGAATTACCAATGATTGAAATTGCTAAACATCGTAAAACAGCGTTAATGTTATTAGATAAAGTTAAATTCGATTTATAAGCCTGTCTAGCTGTGCTTTAATGAGCACAGCTTGCAATCTAGTGTTAATACTAGAATGAATTTAATTTTATAAGTGACTCATGTTTATCCAATTAAGTAAGAAATGGCCAGCCTTTAGCTGGCTTTTATCGTTATTGCTCTTCCTTCCGCTGTTGGCTATTGTGTGGCAATCGTTTGGCGACGACCAAGATGTATTTGCACAATTGTGGGCAACTGTGCTTCCTGATTATTTAGTTAATACATTGCTAATTGTTTTAGGTGTGGCGCTGTTATCGGCTGTTATTGGCGTACCGATAGCTTGGCTGGTGGCTATGTGCCAATTTCCTGCTCGGCGGTTTTATGTGTGGGGAATGTTGTTGCCTCTTGCTATGCCATCTTACGTTGTTGCTTTTGTTTACACTGATTTATTAGAATATGCAGGACCAATACAAACGTCTTTACGCAGTTATTTTGGTTGGAGTAATGCACAAGATTACGCATTCTTTGATGTGAGAACACTTTCTGGTGCAGCGGTGATGCTGGCCTTAGTGCTATATCCTTATGTCTATTTATTAGCACGTACTGCTTTCTTAGAACAATCCCAATCGTTAGTTCAATCTGCTCGGCTATTAGGTTGTAGTCCGTGGCGCAGTTTTTGGCGAATATCATTACCTCTTGCAAGACCTGCTATTGCCATTAGTGTTGCATTAGTTGCAATGGAGTCTTTGGCCGACTTTGCAGTTGTACATTACTTTGCTGTACCTACGCTAACGACTGCGGTTTATGATACATGGCTTGGTTACGGTAGCTTGGCGGCAGCGGCAAGATTGTCTGTGGTGATGTTAGCTGTGCTGTTTATATTAATTAGTATTGAACGTATTGGCCGTAATAAACAGCGTCATTATCAACGTGGAAGTGGACAAGAGAAAGTAGTTCGTCACCAATTAACAGGTATTAAGGGCATTGCTGCATCGGTATTTTGTGGTGTTATTTTTATGGCTGGTTTTGGTGTGCCGTTTATTTCATTACTTGATATGGCTATTAATTATTTTGATCAATCATGGAACAGTCAATTCTTAGAATATAGCTTTAATAGCTTATTACTCGCCTCTACTGTTGCACTTATTTGTTTAATTATTGCAATTGTTTTAGGTTTTTTTAAGCGATTATCAGCGAGTAAATCAAGTGATTTAGCACCTAAACTTGCCAGTACAGGATATGCTTTACCTGGAACTGTATTAGCGATTGGCGTGTTGATACCATTGAGTTTATTTGACCATGGTATTAACCACTTTTTTGAGTCATTTGGTATCGATGGTCCTGGTTTGCTTTTGTCAGGCACGGTGTTTGCTATTGCCGCTGGTTATGTAGTGCGTTTTTCTGCGATTGCTATTGGCTCTGTTGAATCTAGTTTAAATAAAGTCTCACCATCAATTGACATGGTAACTATGACATTAGGGTTATCGCCGTTAAAAATGCTATTCAAAGTGCATTTACCGTTAATTAAAAAAGGGTGTTTTGCAGGGGCTTTGTTAGTCTTTATTGAATCGATGAAAGAGCTACCCGCTGCACTATTATTACGTCCCTTTGATTACGAAACATTAGCTACGTATGTTTATCAGTTTGTATCTGATGAACAACTTGAACACGGTGCATTAGCTGCGATTGTAATTGTTATTGTTGGATTAATACCGTTAATATTTTTAAATCGTTCGTTGGAGCAACAAGACTAAAATGACACAACTCGCTATTCATCATTTAACGAGTCAGTATGACGGTAAATCCGTAATCAAAGACTTGTCATTAACATTAGAACGTAATGAAATTGTTGCTTTACTTGGTCCCAGTGGCTGTGGAAAAACGACATTATTACGTGCTATTGCTGGCCTACAACCTATTACTGAAGGCGATATCACGTTAGGCGATCAAGTGATCAGTACGCCGTCTAAATCTGTTGTGAGTGAAAAAAGAAACATAGGAATGATTTTTCAAGATTATGCCTTGTTTCCGCATTTGTCGGTAAAAGATAATATAGCGTTTGGTTTACATAAAATGTCAGCAACAGAGCAATCTGCTGTCGTTGATGACATGCTAACACTGGTTAAATTACAAGGTTATCAATCACGTTTCCCTCATGAGCTTTCTGGTGGTCAGCAGCAACGTGTTGCGATTGCTAGGGCATTAGCTTATCGCCCACAATTAATGTTACTTGATGAACCGTTTTCAAACATCGATAGTCAATCGCGTGGTGAAATCATGCAAGAGATGCGTCAAATACTTAAAAAGCAACAAGTGCCAGCCGTATTTGTTACTCATAGTAAAGATGAAGCTTTTGCTTTTGCTGATAAAATTGCGATTTTTAAAGATGGAAAAATAGAACAAATAGATAAAGGTAATGTACTTTATACAACTCCTACTTCTCCTTATGTTGCTAATTTTATGGGCAAGACAAACTATATAGCTATTGAGTCTATTACTAATGACTCGATTGTTACTTGTTTTGGGTCGCAGCAACTGCAAGAACAAACAATTCCCGTAACAGACAATGTCATGATGGTTAGACCTGAACAGATTATTGTTGATGAACAGTCCCATTATAAATTTAAAGTGGTAGGTTGTATTTTTGCAGGTAGTCATTGGGTATATACTGTTTGTGCAATTGACAATAAAGCGTCTGATGGCAAAAATATTACAATAGAATTACATTCTCATTTGTTATTAGACGTTGATCAAGTAGTTGGTTTGTCTTTGAATATAGCTCATATTGTTACTTTTAATTTCGATAAATAGTTGGAGCAGTAATGGCTAGAGAACAAACAGGAATTTGTGCTGAAGGGAATTTACATAGCCAATATTTACTCTTTAATTGTAATGAAGGTCTTGAAAACGCTGTTCGTTATCAGCTATTTGAAATTAATCAGTACCTAGAAGAAATGACTGATGAATATAGTGATGTCGCGTTTTCTGGGTTTGTAGCGATTGGCTCCAATTATTGGGACACCATTTACGCAAATACTGCACCTAAATTATTACGTCCATTTCCTTTATTAAGTCAGGGCGATCGCCATGCACCTGCATCACCTATTGATCTTTTTATCCAAATTCGTTGTGATCGTAGTGACATAAATTACTTAGTCAGTCGTGAAGTTTGTTTGATGTTAGAAGATTTAGCTGTGTTAATTGAGGAAGTTAAAGGTTTTCGTTACCTTGATAATCGTGACTTAACAGGCTTTGTTGACGGTACTGAAAACCCTAAAGGATTACATCGTCAATCTGTCGCATTAGTTGGAGAAGAAGATAAAGAATTTAAAGGTGGCAGCTATATTCATATCCAGCGCTATCAACATGAATTAGCGCAATGGGATAAACTAAAAGTTAAAACCCAAGAAGATATTATTGGCCGTACTAAAGAAAAGAATCACGAATATTCATCGTTTAATAAGCCTAAAACATCGCATATTAGGCGTACCGGATTAAAAGATGATGAAGGTAATGCAATTGAAATATTAAGGCAATCGATGCCTTATGGTGATATGAAAGAACAAGGTTTATTCTTTATTTCTTGCTGTAAAACTCCATTAAATTTTGAAGTGATGTTACGTAGTATGATTGTTGGTGATAGCAAAGGACACTATGATCATTTATTAAAGTATACACAAGCAGTTACTGGTGCTGCTTTTTTTGCACCTGCTATTAGTTTTTTTCAAAATAATAGTTAGAAAGCTATAGTTTCATCAGGGCATTACTACCCTGATGAAGGTATTAGAGGCTAACGTTAAAAATATCTTTGATCGTATCAAGTGTATTATGAATTTCTGATACTTTAGCAGGTGCTATAAATATCGTGTCATCACCAGCAATAGTGCCTAAAATTCCTTCTGTTTTTCCTATTGAATCTAATAAGCGTGCAATAAGTTGGGCTGCACCAGGACTTGTACGAATTACAATCATTGAATCATTATGGTCGAGATCAATCACTAAATTCTTAAGTGGACTACTTGTGTTAGGAACTCCGATTTCAGCAGGTAAGCAATATACCATTTCTTGCTTAGCATTACGTGTGCGAACCGCACCAAATTTACTTAACATTCTTGAAACTTTAGATTGATTAATATTTTCAAAACCTAGTTCTTGCAACGCTTCAACAATATCTCCTTGAGAGCCGAAACATTCTTCTTTAAGTAAAGATTTAAATGCCTTCACGAGCTGGTCTTGTTTTTGAGAAGGTCTCATGTGATTCCATTATTTTTATTATTGTTTAAAGCAATATGCAGATTTTTTGCATAAAAAATTAGTTATATTCAATAACTATTTACATTGTTGCATAAAGTAGGGCTTGTTAACCATTAGTTTCTGTGACGGCGGACAAATTTTTAGATTTTAAACAAAATGGTATTAAAAACGCTTATTTTGCACTATAGATGGCTATTGCTTGGCCATAAACTAGGTTATACTCAGTGCGAATTTTACAATGTAGCGCTACTTTGGTCGCATGGCATTTGGCCATCACTTTGAACTAAAGTGTGCGTGTTAAATTTTACTGAGATCTTATTTAGAGATGCCAGTAATAATCTAAATTGAAAATAATATCTAAAGGAAAACGTTATGAAAGTTACAGTATTAGGCGCAGCTGGCGGTATTGGCCAAGCATTAGCTTTATTATTAAAAAACCAATTACCAGCGGGTAGTGAGTTATCTTTATACGATATCGCTCCTGTTACTCCTGGTGTTGCTGCTGATCTTAGCCACATTCCAACAGATGTTAAAGTAACTGGTTTTGCTGGTCCTGATTCAGCTCCTGCACTTGAAGGTGCTGACGTTGTATTAATCTCTGCTGGTGTTGCTCGTAAGCCTGGTATGGATCGTTCAGATCTTTTCAACATCAATGCTGGTATCGTTAAAACTCTTATCGGCGCATGTGCTGATACTTGTCCTAAAGCATTAATCGGTATTATCACTAACCCAGTTAACACTACAGTTGCTATCGCTGCTGAAGTATTAAAAGCGAAAGGTGTTTATGATCCTGCACGTTTATTCGGTGTTACTACTCTTGATATCATCCGTTCAAACACTTTCGTTGCTGAAGCGAAAGGTTTAAACCCAGCTGACTTAAATGTTCCAGTTATCGGTGGTCACTCTGGCGTTACAATTTTACCATTGTTGTCTCAGTCTGGTTCTGTATTTACAGCTGAAGAAACTGCTGCATTAACAACGCGTATCCAAAATGCTGGTACTGAAGTTGTTGAAGCTAAAGCTGGTGGCGGTTCTGCTACATTATCAATGGGTCAAGCTGCTGCAAACTTCGGTCTTTCTTTAGTTCGCGCATTAAACGGCGAAGAAGGCATTGTTGAGTGTACTTACGTTGAAGGCCCTGGCGATAAAGCTCGTTTCTTCGCACAACCTGTATTACTAGGTAAAAACGGCGTTGAAGAAGTTTTAGGTTACGGTGAATTAACTGAATTTGAAGCTAACGCTCTTGAAAGTGCACTAGACACTTTAAAAGGCGACATCACTTTAGGTGAAGAATTCGTTAACGCTTAATCGTTAATTTACATTCTTTAATAAAAGCCACTGCACCTTGTGCAGTGGCTTTTTTGTTGCCTGTTAAAGAGCTTATTTACCTTTGCTTGGCCTACTATATTAGGATAATATTTACTTTTATGGTGGAGTAGGATTTTCTGATGAGGCATTTGCGCGCATTTACATTAATTGAGCTTATTTTAGTGATATTAATTATCAGTATTCTTGCGGTGTCTGTTGTGCCTAAGTTTTTTGGATCTAGCAGTATTTCCCATGTAGCCAGTCGCGATCAATTAGTCTCCTTATTACGTTTATCTCAGCTTAAAGCCATGAATCAAATAGGTATTTGTAATGGTGTTGTTATCACCAGCGATTACATGGTGATTGAAGATAATGCCTCAGCTACTTGCGGTACTGAAGCCGATACTGACCGACGTATATTATTAGATGACGTTTCTATTAATCTTGACGGTGCCACGCCTACTTATCCTCTATTTATTGAATTTGATGGCCAAGGTCTTAGTATTGGTAATGAATGTAACAGCACTTGCACCTTAAATGTTGTAGGTACTGAAACAGTAGATTTAAGAATTGAAAGCCAAGGGTATATTCATGCGTTATAACTCTACCAATAAACAACAAGGGTTTACACTGATTGAAATGGTCATTGGTATTGTCGTTTTCTCTATCGCAATGGTCATGATTACCTCCCTAATTTTACCTCGCGCAGAACAAAGTGTTGACCCTATATTTCAAGTACGAGCTGCAAAACTAGCCGATACGCTATTAAATGAAATTCGTGGTAAGGCTTATGATAATAATTCAAATCTTTCCCAAGGAACATTTCGTTGTAGTGAAGATAATGGCAACCCTGATATTCAAAATGATTGTACTGATGAAGCTAATTTTGGTGATGAAGGTGAAGCTCCTGAATTTTTTAACGATGTTGATGATTATGATGGTTTTACAGTTTCACAAAAACCTTTAGATGGTAGTGAAAGCTATGAAGATATTTATAGTGGATATTCTTATGTTGTTAATGTCATTTACGACGGGAACTATGACGGTGTGAGTGACAGTTTAACTAATGCAAAATTAATTACAGTTACAGTTACTATGCCTAATGGTGAATCGTTAGATTTTGCTACCTATCGGAGTAATTATTAATGCGACGTGTTATGAAAGGTTTTACGTTAGTTGAATTAGTTTTAGTGATTTTAGTGCTAGGTATTGTGAGCACAAGTGTTACCTCTTTTATTATATTTGGCGTCGAAATTTATCAAGACGTATCAGGACGAGATAAACAACTCAGTGACAGCCGTTTTGTAATTGAACGTATTACCCGAGAAGTACGCGAAGCTGTGCCTAATAGTGTTCGAGTGACTAATGATGGTAGTTGTATTGAATTTATTCCTATTTTAGCTAGTTCTAGTTATGTTGATATTCCTGTGTTGCCGGATGATGCCAGTAACAGTGTCACTCTTATTTCTAATGATGAAGTCTCTAATCAAAATAATACAAAGCTTGTTGTGTATCCACTCAGTACTGGTGATGTTTATGTTGATGGTGGTTCAACAATAGGAAAACTGTTTGATATTAGTAATTATAATTTCATTGATATTCCTGCTGATTCTGCAACTAATTCAGCGACGTATCAACAGTTAGAATTAACATTAGATAACACAGTATTATTTGATGACGAGTCACCAACTGAGCGTTATTTTATAATCAAAGATAGCGTGGCTTATTGCCAAGATGCGACTAACAATACTATTTTACGTTATCAAGGCCATTCATTCACTACAACTCAGTCAACGCAAGCTGCGTTTACAACGGCAGGAAATACTGGCGTATTAATGGCCGAGCGACAAAGTAATGATTTTCCATTTTCAATTTTGTCTCCAACGTTATTGCGAAATGCTATCGTTGTCATTGATTTTACATTCACTTATGACGATGAAAACCTAAGACAAATTAATGAGGTACATGTTGCTAATGTTCCCTAATCAACAAATACGAAAGTCATTAAAGAAACAACAAGGCAGCATGCTCGTTATTGCCTTATTCGTCATTATTGTTTTAGCTTTTTTAGCTTATGCCATGATTGTTATTACTGAAAATAGTAACCGTGCTACGGTTTATGAAGTGTATGGTGCCAGAGCATTACATGCTGCAAATTCCGGTGCTGAGCGAGCTCTTAATCAAGTATTAGGACCGAATACTAATGAGTCATGCGCTGATGCTACGTCTAATTATGGATTAGCTAATAATGGATCATCAATAACGGGCGCATCATTTTCAAATTGTAATATTATTATTAACTGTACTGAATTTTTAGTCACTGATACAGGTTTTACACATTTTAGAATTGAAAGCACGGCTACTTGTATTGCTAGTGAATTTACTACGCACCGAAGTGTGTCTGTTGAAGCGCGAATAATTAAATAATCAATTAAGATTATGACTATCCCCATTTAAATGAACAAACTGAGAAATAATATTATGATTAATAAACTTAGAATTATTTTTACATTCCTACTATGTAGTTTGTTTATTAATAGCTCAGCATTTGCATTTGATGCAACACTCAAGCACGAATATACCTTTCGTGATTTATGGGATGCAACAACACCAGTACAAGATAATGTAGGGAATAGTGACGGTATAGTTGTTGGATCTGCGACTAGAATTTTAGATGCTGATAATTTTTTAGGACAAAGTACGTCTTGTAGTGTAGCTGATTTCAATAATGGTTATATTTTACTGGATAATTTAGGTCTTGATGAAACTGATGGCGCCAAAACATCCGTTACTTTCTGGTTGAAATGGGGTGGTAATGTTGACGATGAAAGTAATCGTCAAATGCCTTTTTCATGGAATACTTATGATCTTTTATTCAGAGGGAGTGATTTTGGATTTAATAGTTTTGAAGGTGATGACGATTCTGCTGATAATATTTATGGCATAAATACACCTAATAATTCTAATTTTTTAAGTAAAAATGGAAATAATAGTTGGGTTCATATTGCTGCTGTATTTACTAATGGTGATATTGAAAGCAATACCTTATACGTAAATGGCGACGAACAAATCCTCACCGGGAATATAGGTGATAGTGCTTTTATGGTGATTGCGCAACAAATGACTATCGGCGGACACGTTAATGGTATTTCTCTATATCCAATCAACGGGCGAATTGGTAATTTCAGAATTTATGATGGCGAAATAACAACAGAACAAGTAACTTCGGATATTGCAGACATTGATGAAGCTTGTTCAGATGATACCGATGCAGTACTTATACACCAATACACATTTTCAGATTTATGGAATGCCACGACTGAAGTTCTAGATAGTGTAGGTAATAGTGATGGTAGTGTTGTTGGAGGTACGACTCGAGTTATAGATACCGATAATTTTTTGGGACAAAGTAGCTCATGTACTGTTGCTGATTTTAATGAAGGCACCATAAATTTAGATTCATTAGGATTAAACACTGATAGTGGTGACACAACCTCCATTACATTTTGGATGAAATGGAATGGAATTGAAAATCAAATGCCTTTTTCATGGAATACATACTCTCTTTGGCTTCGTGAAGACGGTGAGGTTAATGGGAACAGCAGCGGTAATGCAGAGATAATTAATTTTGGTTTTAACAGTTTTAGAGGAAATATTTATGGAATATCTTCTACACCTTCAGATTTAGCCAATACTTGGGTTCATATCGCAGCTGTTTTTAGAGACAGTGATATGGGAAATAACCAGTTATATATTAATGGCGTATTGCAAGACCTCGCTGGAGTTAGAATTGGAAATAGCGGGGATGGAATTAGCAATCCTAATGCTCAAATATTACAGGAATTAGCTCTTGGAGGTAATAATAATACTTCTGTTGATAATGATTTTTATTTTGAAGGAAGAATTGGTAATTTTAGAATTTATGATGGCGAATTAGCGCAAGAGCAAGTATTAACTGATATGAATGATATTAGTGAAGCATGTAATATTACTAATCCTATTTTAGATATGCGATTTGACGAAATTAGTTGGAATGGCACTGATACTGTATTAGATAGTAGTGGTAATAATTACCATGGTACAGCATTTGAAACGTCACCAGTTGATGGATTATTATCGTGTAATGCCGCTGATTTTACTGCCATTGGTACAAGTGATTATATTTCAGTTGCTAACGATGCTCTTAATGGTTTAACTGATTTTACAATTATCTTTTGGGGGAAAATGGATGCTACGCATACAATGGCTGCCATATCAGGAGCAAGAATTGGGCAATCAAATGAAGTGTTATATTTTTTAGATGGTTTAGATGACGGTACTTTAAGAACTCGGGGGTTTTTACATGGCTCTTCAAGAACTTATCGTAATGATATAATCTTTGATAATCAATGGCATCAATTTGCATGGACACGTGATCTAAGTACTAATCAAGGGTGCATGTATCGCGATGGAGAATTAATTGAGTGTGAAATTTATAATTCAAGTTCGGCATTAAGTGTTGATACTGGAGGGTTTATTGTTGGTCAAGAGCAGGATTCCCTTGGAGGCAGGTTTGTTGCATCACAGGCATGGGATGGATTAATTGATGAATTATTAATATTCCCCTCTGTACTTAATCAAGTTGACATTGAACTTTATCGTACGCAGATATTAGCAGGTAATGATTGGCAAGGAATCCCTAAAGTATGTGGTAATAGTCTTGATCATTATAGATTTGAACTACCTAATAATGGTTTAACATGTGTCGCTAGTGATATTGTATTGAAAGCTTGTGAGAATGAATCTTGTTCTTCGGTATCTTCGGAAAGTATATCACTAACCCTATCTCCATCGGGGCAATGGGGAGGTAATGATATTAGTAATGATGTTGTATCATTTATTACAGGAACAGCGTCTTTAGAATTGTCACAGCCTACTGCTGATACAGTAAATATAGATATCACTTCATTTACTTCCATTCCTACTTCAGCAAATCCTATTCAATGTTATGTTGGATCAACTAATACAACAGATTCTTCATTAAGTAATTGTTCTTTATTATTTAAAGATACAGGATTTTTGTTTAATACTATACCGACTCAAATATCAAATAAGCCTTCATCAGAAGAATTTAATAAGCAAACATTAACAATTCAAGCCGTTGAAACTGATAATGAAACGGGAGCATGTCAAGCTGTCTTCCCGGAGAATGGCTCAATTGATATTGAGCTTAAATTAAACTGTGTTGGTGGTGAGTGTAGCGATATAGAAATTACTACTGGTAGTGGTGCAACATCGCAAACAGTTGGAGACGATTATAATAACGTATCCTTTCTTTTTGATGATGATTCATTGGCTAGTTATGAATTAACTTATCCAAATGCAGGACAGTTATCTTTTTCAGCTCAAAAAACTGATGTGTTAACTTCTGGTGCCGTATTATCAGGTACATCAAACAACTTTGTGGTGAAACCGTTTGGTTTTAAATTTGAATTTGTTGATGCGACAAATGCTGCATCTATCGATGCTTTATTTGATGGTGATTTTGATATTCCTACGAGTGTGTATACAGCAGCAGGTAATGATTTTTCGGTCAATGCAATCGCTATTGGTTGGCAAGCTAATGAAGATATTAATTTAGACGGTAAGATTGATGATGATGCTAATAGTAGTAATAACGCAACCGTTCAATTTTTCTCTGGTGAAAGCGTTCAATTAACCCATGAGTTATTAGCACCATCTGGAGGAGTATCCGGAACTTTAATAGCCTCTGATATGATGTTAAATAATTCTTCTGCAAGTTTTACTGATGCAAGTTGGAGTGAGGTTGGTGTTATTTCGTTAACAGCATCATTAGTTGACAATGATTACTTAGGATCTGGCGATGTTACAGGTACAGTAGGCAATGTGGGGCGTTTTACGCCAGATCATTTTGATACTTCAGATATTGTCGCAGGTGAATTAACAGGCCAATGTGCTAGCCAAACATTTATCGGAGAATTAACGTCGGGGGGACTAGGCGCACTTACTTATGGGGCGCTAAACCCTACGATGACTTTAACTGCAAAAAATTCAAATGGCGATACAACCCTTAATTACCGAGATGACTTTTTTCGATTTGGAACAGCCATCGCTACATTTGATACTCCCAGTCATATTGATGGTACAAATATTTTGATACCTAGTTCATTAACGGTCACCGGTGCTAATAGTGTTGGTACTGTAGCTCAAAAAACGAATGGAGCTATAATTGAGTATGGTCAGTTTATTTATACAGCTCCTGATTCAGATCACTTTGTATATACTCGTGATGCTAACTCTCAAGTTGCCGAATTTGCTGCAAATATTCAGTATTTAATAACAAGTTTAATCGATATTGATGCTATAGGTGTCGTTTCTACTAGTACTTCCCCAATGTTAACGGCTATTTCTACGACTATTCCTGAACACAAAATGGTTTATGGCCGTGTTGCACTGATTAATGCTTTTGGTCCTGAAAATGAAACCGTCGCATTGCCTATTGAACATCAAGCATTTAATGGCACAGAATTCATTATTAATACGAACATAAATAATGTGGCATGTCCTTACCCTGTAGTACCAAACACAGCTTTTACATTATCACCAATGTCACTTGGTACTTTAAACTTAGCAGCATTGCCTAATTCGTTATCATGGACTGATGGTGAGGCTTCTTTATTAATGCCAGCACCAGGTACACAAGGTAATATTGAGTTTACATTAGATGTAGAATCTTGGCTTCAGTATGACTGGGATAATGATGATTCAACTAATGATACAAATCCAACAGCGACAGCTACCTTTGGCCGATATCGTGGTAATGATCGCATCATCAATTGGCGAGAGAATCGTTAAATATTGAGTATTTTATTACCATTTTATAGATTTGAGTCGATCTTTTTATAAAATGTAGGAAATATGCGATAAAATTTACAAAATCAACGGTTTGATGGCTTGTGTAGCAGACGAGTCGATGGCATAGTTGTCAGGATTTATTTCTCTCATTTTTAAGTTAGGCGCATTCAATGTTTAAAAAGCTACGTGGGTTGTTTTCAAATGATCTTTCAATAGATCTTGGCACTGCCAATACTCTTATTTACGTACGCGATCAAGGGATTGTATTAGACGAACCATCAGTGGTTGCTATTCAAGAAGATCGTGGTTCCGGTATTCGCCGTGTTGCCGCTGTTGGTGCAGATGCTAAGCGCATGTTAGGTCGTACTCCTGGCAACATTCAAGCTATTCGTCCGATGAAAGACGGTGTTATTGCTGATTTTTACGTGACTGAAAAAATGCTACAGCATTTCATCAAACAAGTTCATAACAATAATATATTACGCCCAAGTCCACGTGTTTTGGTCTGTGTTCCTTGTGGTTCAACACAAGTTGAACGTCGTGCGATTAAAGAATCAGCTGAAGGTGCAGGCGCACGTGATGTTTATTTAATTGATGAGCCAATGGCTGCTGCGATTGGTGCTGGCTTACCAGTATCTGAAGCAATGGGGTCAATGGTTATCGATATTGGTGGTGGTACAACTGAAGTTGCGATTATCTCATTAAACGGCGTGGTATATTCAAGTTCTGTGCGTATTGGCGGTGATAAATTTGATGATGCTATTATTAATTATGTTCGTCGTAATTTCGGCAGCCTAATTGGTGAAGCAACAGCTGAACGTATTAAACATGAAATCGGCAGTGCATATCCTGGTGATGAGCTTCGTGAAATTGAAGTACGTGGTCGTAATCTTGCTGAAGGTGTACCGCGTAGTTTTAGCTTAAACAGTAATGAAATTTTAGAAGCACTTCAAGAACCGTTATCAGGTATTGTAAGTGCAGTAATGACAGCACTTGAGCAGTCGCCACCAGAATTAGCCTCTGATATTTCAGAGCGCGGTATGGTATTAACCGGTGGTGGTGCACTTTTACGTGACCTTGACCGTTTGATTATGGAAGAAACAGGAATACCTGTTGTTGTTGCTGACGATCCATTAACGTGTGTAGCTCGTGGTGGTGGTAAAGCGCTTGAAATGATTGATAGTCACGGTGGTGATATTTTTACCTATGAGTACCAGTAACACCTACTATCTGCTGGTTGGGAAATAAGTAATGAAAGTTATTTTTGGTCGACGTTTTCCAACCAGTATTAAAATTATTATTATTATTGTTTTTACCTCGGGACTTATTATAAGCTCTGAGTCTTTATCTCCAGTTAAACAGTATATATCAACGCTTTTGAGTCCATTGCAATTCCTTGCTAATGCGCCGCTTGAGGCGATTGATCACATCTCTAATAATGTAAAATCTCGTGAAACACTCATTAGTGAAAATATATCATTAAGAGAAATGGAATTAACATTAAGTGACCGATTATTAAAAGTTGTACATTTAGAACAAGAAAATGCACGTCTTAGCGCCTTGTTGGGCTCTCCTGTTATTACTACGCAAAAAAAACTTATCGCAAAAGTCCAAGTTGTTGATTCTGATCCTTTTAAATTACAAGTAATTGTTAATAAGGGACTTCAAAATGATGTGTTTATTGGTCAATCAGTCATTGATGAGCATGGTGTTGTAGGCCAAGTTATTGAAGTGAGCAACTACTCTAGTCGTGTATTGTTAATTGCTGATAATAGTCATGCGATACCATTAAGAAATCAGCGTAACGATGTGCGCTTGATTGGTTTAGGTAAAGGCGATGTTCATCAAATGGAATTACAATATGTCACTAAAAATACGGATGTAAAAATTGGTGATATGTTAGTTACATCGGGTTTAGGAGCGCGTTTTCCTGAAGGTTATCCAGTTGCTAAAGTGACAGGAATAGAAAATCGCGGTAATGAAATTTATTCAAAAATTTTAATTAAACCTACCGCTCAATTAGACCGTATCCGATATGTACTTTTGTTATGGCCTGATACTCCAATTCAAGAGCCATTAACCTCAGCGCAGCAGCAATAATATGCGCCGTGGTCCTATTATATCTTTAGCTATTATTTGGCTGTCTATTCTATGCAGTGCGTTGCTACAAGTGATGCCATTACCACCATTTATTGATGTTTATATTAGACCTCACTGGATGTTATTAGCCAGTTTGTATTGGTGCTTATCAATGCCATATCGTTTTAATATTGGTAGCGCTTGGGTAACTGGATTAATACTTGATGTATTGTGGGGAATGCCACTTGGTTTAAATGCATTAGCTTTTGGTTTATGTGGTGCTTTTATTGTTAGTCAAGGTCACAAAATTCGCAGTTATTCAGTATGGCATCAAGCATTAATCTTCATGATTATTGTTGCGGCTTATCAATGGATGTCAGGGGTGATGATTTCAGTACTTGATAATGCCATTATTCCTAAACATTACTACTTTGCTTGCTTTATTACTTTACTTGCGTGGCCTTGGATCTTTTTTACTTTGCGCAGAGTTCGTCGTCGTTTATTTTTAAGCTAATTATTACTCATTATTATTGAAGGTCAAAGGTTGTCATGTCTCCATCTATTTATCTTGCTTCTCAATCACCGCGTAGGCGTGAATTGTTAACTCAAATTGGTATTACTTATGAATTATTAAGTAATGACATTGATGAAAGTGTGTTACCCAATGAGCAGCCAGCAGCGTACGTTGAACGTTTAGCTATTGAAAAAGCACAAGCAGGGCAAGAATTAGCGATAGAAAATAAACCTGTTTTAGGGTCAGATACAATTGTTGTTATTAATAACCAAATTATGGGTAAACCCCATGATGAGAAACATGCCATTGCTATGTTATTATCATTATCTGGTAAAGAGCATCAGGTGATGACTGCTGTTGCTTTAGTTTTAGGTACTAAAGTACATAGTGAGGTTGTTATCACTAAGGTCAAATTTAGAGACATTAGTGAACAAGAAGCAGTGAACTATTGGCAAAGTGGTGAACCTAAAGATAAAGCTGGTGGTTATGGGATTCAAGGATTAGGCGCACAGTTTGTTGAAAAAATTGACGGCTGTTATTTTGCTGTTGTTGGTTTACCATTAATGAGAACACAACAAATGTTGAATAATTTTATTGCCTTAGCTCATTAGGCTACTAGTTCGTTAGACAATAAGCTCGTTAGCAAAGTAAGTGAGAACATATGCCACATGATCAAGAGTTAAAGAACGTTTCTGCTGAATTACTTATCAACGTTACTCCTAGTGAAACACGAGTTGGTCTTGTTGAAGATGGAATTTTACAAGAAGTACACATTGAACGTTTAGGCAAAAAAGGCCTTGTTGGCAATATATACAAAGGGAAGATAAGTCGTGTTTTACCGGGGATGCAAGCTGCATTTGTTGACATCGGATTAGATAAAGCCGCATTTTTACATGCGTCAGATATTGTTGTTAAACGTGATAACGACGACACTAAGAATAACAAAAGCAATAAAGTACCAGATATCACTGAATTGGCTAAGCAAGGCCAATATATGACAGTACAGGTCATTAAAGATCCTATCAGCACTAAAGGTGCACGCTTAACAACTGATCTCACTTTGCCGTCTCGTTACCTAGTGTTTATGCCTGGAGCTAAACATGTGGGTATTTCACAACGTATTGAAAATGAACAAGATAGAAATCGTCTTAAAAGTATTGTTGGTAAATACACTCATGAGCATGGCAGTTACATCATTCGTACTGCTGCAGAAAGTATTGGTTCTCATGAACTAGAACAGGATGCTGCATTTTTAAAACGCTTATGGTCAAAAATTATAGAACGTAGACAGCGAGCTAAAACCAGTGCGCTGTTATATGAAGATTTAAGTTTGTCGCTACGTTTATTACGTGATTTTGTTGGGACAGAGTTAGAACGTATTCGTGTTGATTCAAAATTAACGTATGAAATGTTAATGGAATTTACACAAGAGTTCGTTCCTGAATTACACGATAAAATAGAATATTACCCGGGTGAGCGTCCAATATTTGAATGTTACCAAGTTGAAAATGAAATCAAACGCGCTTTAGAACGTAAAGTTGAATTGAAATCAGGTGGCTATTTAATTATTGATCAAACTGAAGCAATGACTACCGTAGATATTAATACTGGGGCTTTTGTTGGTCATCGCAACCTTGAAGATACTATTTTTTCTACTAATCTTGAAGCAACTAAAGCGATTGCTCGACAATTACGTTTACGTAATTTAGGTGGCATTATTATTATCGATTTTATCGATATGGCATTAGAAGAACATAGAAGACGCGTATTAAGTGCACTTGAAACAGCATTATCTAAAGATCGTGTTAGAACTAATTTGAGTAATTTCTCGTCATTAGGTTTAGTTGAAATGACACGAAAACGTACACGTGAGAGTTTAGAACATGTGTTATGTAAAGAATGCCCAAGTTGTCATGGTCGTGGTTCTTTAAAAACAACTGAAAGTATTTGTTATGAAATTTTCCGTGAAGTTATTCGTGTTGACCGTGCACATGCGGCTGATAAGTTTGTCGTTTATACGTCAGAGCAAGTCTGTGATGCACTACTTAACAAAGAAACACATTATTTAGCCGATTTAGAATTATTCTTAGATAAAGAAGTTAAAATTGAGCCTGAACCTCGTTATGGTCATGAACGGTATGATGTGGTGATGATGTAATGAAATGGTTGCCTACTTTATGCAAAAATTGCATTGCCAAACTTTGGATGGTAGGCATTACTGTGATTGTAATAATCGCATTAACAGTAAGTGCAGTAAGGGCGACATTACCTTATTTAAATAAATATCAACCACAAGTTAGTCAATATCTATTTGAAAAATTCAATATTCATTTAACCATGAAATCAGTAAAAGGATATTGGCATGATGGCGGGCCATTATTAGTTATTGAAGATCTTAACTTTAATAATCAAGAAATGCTTGGCATTGGCGTTACATTACCAAGTGCAAAACTACACATAGATTTATTAGAAACAGCGTTATCATTATCTCCTCGTTTCAAACGTATTGAAGTTGAATCGCCCATTATTAATGTTGGCAAGTTCTCATCGTTATCAACAAAAAATACTGATGAAAAATATGAAGATGTTCTATTAACTCCTTTACTTAGCCTGACAAAGTTTGCGTCTATTACTGACGCTACTATTATTTTTTCTGATTACTATGGCGAACTACCTAACGTTAATATTGCTAAAGTCGCTTGGTATGATGATGCCAGCCGTCGACAATTACAGTTATCTTTGACCAACAAACTCAAGCAACAACCGTTATCTGTCATCGTTGATGTGTCAGGTGAAACGTTAAATACGTTACATGGCCAAGCTTATGTAAAAGCAATTCACTGGACATGGTTAGAAAATTTAAAACCATTCTTACCGCAAATAAAAGATAACGCGACTGCTGTTGCTAGTTTTGAATTTTGGGCCGACTTTTCTATTGGCCAAATTGATTCAATGATTTTGGCAATGGGCGATAACGCTATTAATTGGCTAGATAATCAATCTCCTAAAGTATTAATGATAACGCCTGAATTAATACAGTGGTTACCTAATAATGATGGATGGATTTTTGAAGCAAGAGAGCTGCAACTACAGCTAAACAACGTTAAGTTAATGCCTATTAATATTTATGCTAGCCAAAATGTTGATAGTTTACACGCGACGATCACTTCGATTAACCTTGGTGAATTAGCACCTATAGGTAGTTTGCTTTCGGCAGTAAATGATGGGACTTCAGAATTACTCAAACGTCTTGATATTAGTGGTTCTATTAATGAATTAAGTGCGAGTTATGAAAATAAGCAATGGAACTATCAAGGACAACTAAATAATATTTCCATGAATTACGCTAATGGCATTCCTGGGATAAAAAACGTCAATGGTTTATTTAACGGTATTGATGGGCACGGTGAATTGTCATTGTCTGTCAAAAATCAAATAGTAGATTTTGGATCTAATTTTAAAACACCTATTAATATTAACACCTTAACAAGCGCTATTGTTTGGGATGTAACGCCAAATAATATCAATATTGGTAGTCCCGAAACTATTATTAATAATAGCGATGTTACATCTGAATTATCGTGGCAGATATCTTTAACTGAAGGATATTCACCTCAATTAACATTACTTGCTGGTGCGCAAGTTTCAGATGCAAAACGTATTGCTAATTATTTACCACACGAAGCTTTGGGCGATGATCTTGTAGATTATTTATCTGGGGCTATTCAAAGTGGTCACAGTAATGATATTGCTGTGTTATGGCACGGTGCACTCGACAAGTTTCCTTATGAAGATAATGATGGTGCTTTTGAAGTAACTGCAAGTTTAAAAGATGCAGCATTTGAATTTGATAAAGAATGGCAGGCGCTTACGAATGCGAGTGTTAATTTACAATTTAAAAATGAAAGCATGGTTATCGAAGGAATTGAAGGACAGTTAGACACATTAAGTTTCGAGAATTTAACTATAAGTATCGATAACTTATTAGAAAATCCTGTGTTATCAATTCAAACACGTATTATTGAATCACAAGCACGCATTGATGAATTTGTCTTTGCGTCACCGCTTGATGAAAGTTTAGGATCTGTATTACGGCAATTGGGGGTAACAGGTAGTGTTGACACGTCACTTGATATCCAATTACCACTCGAAGGTGAGCCGGAAGCTCTTGTATCTGGTTCAGTAAAACTCAATAAAAACGATGTACTGATTAAACCTATTGAGGTCGATGTAGAGCAATTACAAGGGAATATTCAATTTATTAATGGTGATATAGCAACGTCAGTATTAACTGGAATATTATATGAACAACCTGTTGAAATTACTTTAAATTGTAGATCTATCGGTGATGTTTATGGCGTCGATATAGATTTAGTCGGGCATTGGCATACCAATCAAATGCCTGAACTATGGCAACAATCTTTGAATCCTTATATTGAAGGTAGTTTAGATTGGGCTGGTAGAGTGGCGCTAAAAATTACTGAAGAAGACCTGACTTATCAAGCAACAATAACATCGCCTATGACAGGCTTAGGGCTAAATCTTCCAAAGCCATTAAATAAAAACGCTTCTCAAAAAGAAGATTTACTAATAACGTCTAATGGTAATGTTGATGGTAGTTTATTTAAGTTGGCGTTAGGTTCTCTAGCAGAAATATCAGCTTATTTAGATACAAAGCAAGATAAAGTAACTATTCCAGCAATGACATTCTTAGTTGGTCGTAAATTTACAGAGCAGGATAAAATTGCGACCCAAGGTGCCAGCTTACATATAGATCTTGACACTTTAGCGACTGATGAATGGAAAACTTTTATTAATAACATTGAATCAGAAGAAGGTGATAGTTCATTTTTTCCTGAATTACAGCATCTCAATGCACGCGTTAAACAACTCGATGTTTCTGGTTTTAACTTTGATACTACTAATTTGAGTGCTTACAAAGCTGATGGATTTTGGGAGATTAATTTCGATAGTATTCAGAGTAAAGGTGTTTTAAAAATATTTGATGACTTCATGGTTAAAGGTATTGAAGCAAATGTTGAGCGCTTATCTATTGAAAAGCCATCAGAAAGTGAATCGCAAAGTGAATCTAAAAGTACGGTAGCCACAACACGAGAATGGCTAAGGAATTTACCCCCTATTTCTTTTAATTGCCAACAATGTGAAGTGTTGGACGTTGATTTAGGAAAAGTCAGTTTTACTACTCAATCGCATTTACAAGGGATAGCTGTTAATGACATAAGTGTACGCGCTAATTCTACTACAGTTGATGCTAATGCTATTTGGGGATTTGATAGTTTAGGTGAATATACTCACCTAGTCGGAAAATTTCATAGTGATAATATAGAACTAAGCTTAGCGCTATTAGATTACACTTCGAGCATTAGAGACAGTGATGTAAATACCGATTTTGATGTTATGTGGCGAGATAATATTTATTCCCCAGACATAGAAAGTTTAGGTGGTGACATTGCTTGGGAATTTGGTGAAGGACATATTGCTGAAGTGAGCGATCAAGGAGCACGTATATTCTCACTCTTTAGCTTAGATTCATTACGTCGTAAATTAGTATTAGATTTTCGTGATGTATTTCAAGAAGGGATTTTCTTTAATGATTTTGCAGGTGACTTTGAAATAACAGATGGGGTTGCTGTCACAACTAATGCTTATATGGATGGCGTTGCTGGTGGTGTCGATGTTGTTGGATCAGTAAATTTATCGACTCAAGAATTAGACTACTACATTACTTTTGCACCTCGTTTATTCTCAAATTTACCTGTTCTAGCAGGCGTTGTTGCAAGTCAGCCACAAATATTTGTATTAACATTTGCAATAACAAAAGTGTTAGAACCTATTGTTGATGTTATTTCTAAAGTTAACTTTAAATTATCAGGTAATGTAGAAAATCCAGACTTTAAAGAAATAGACCGTACGCAAAAGAAATATAAAGTGCCTCTGCATATATTAGAAAAAGCAGGAATATTAATACCTCCAGTTGAAGGTGAAATTGAACCTAGCATAAAAGATGAACTGGAGCCTCCCGCCGAAAATAGTAAAGATGTTCCTACCAACACTAATACTGAACCTGCAGTGGATACTGATATTAAATCTGTTGTCGATAAATCGAGCATTGATTCTACTATTAAATCTGAGGTCGAAAAATCTTTATGAGTAGTGTTAAATTAATTGCAATACAAATGATCTCAAGTCCTGTTATTGAAGACAATTTAGCTGCCATTGAATGCCAATTAATGTCGATTAGAAAATTGCATCCTCAAGATGAAATTCTAGTTGTTTTGCCTGAATGTTGTTTAATGTTTGCCACTAAAGATCACGAAGTTCGAGATTATTCAGAACAACCAAATCAAGGTCCAATGCAAGATGCATTAGCGCAGTTGAGCATTATGTTTAATGTTTATATGGTAGCTGGGACTATTGCCATTAAAGCTGATGATGGGCGTCATTTTGCTGCAAGTATTTTGTTTAATCCGCAAGGTGAGCAGTTAGGTCAATATAATAAGATTCACTTATTTGATGTCGACGTTAATGATGGTGTTGGCAGTTATCGTGAATCTGATAACACGCATCCTGGGCAACATGTCAGTGTTATTAAAACTCCCATTGGTAATATTGGAATGGCAGTGTGTTATGATCTTCGTTTTCCAGCCTTGTTTCAAACGATGAGAGAACAAGGTGCTGATATTTTTGTTTTGCCAAGTGCGTTTACATATGTCACTGGTCAAGCACATTGGGAGTTATTAACCCGTGCCCGCGCTATCGAAAATCAGTGTTATATGGTGGCATCTAACCAAGGCGGCGAACATAAAAATGGCCGCGTTACTTGGGGACAATCAATGGTGATTGATCCTTGGGGGAATATCGAAACACAGATTCAATATGGTGAAGGGTTTGCAAGCGCGACCTTTGATCGTGAAAAATTACAAGCAATGAGAAGTAAAATGCCAATGGCTAGCCAGCAGCGTTTTCACTCACAACTTAAAAAATAAATGGACACTCGTCCATAAAATGAGAAATATATGAGTTTTAAAACAGTCAGTGAGTCGTTGTTAACACCAGCAGGATTAACAGTAGATAATCTACATCATCATTTGAATAATATGATTAAGCATCAAGTAGATTTTGCTGATTTATATTTTCAGGTTTCTCATCACGAATCTTGGGTGCTAGAAGATGGCATCATTAAAGAAGGTAGTTTTAATATCGAGCGCGGTGTAGGTGTTCGAGCAATCAGCGGTGAAAAAACAGGTTTTGCTTATGCTGATGAAATTAACGACCAATCAATTAATCAAAGTGTTATCGCCGCTCGTGGTATTGCTAAAGCGGGTATTAATGGACAAGTAAACGCTTGGCAAAAAGCGCCACTTGTTACTAACTTCCAGCCGCTTAATCCTTTGAACTTGATGAGTGAAGTTGAAAAGCTAGATATTCTTCGCGCTTTAGACACGCACGCACGAGCGCAAGACCCACGCGTTAGCCAAGTAGTTGCAAGTATTTCAGGTGTTTATGAAGAAGTTTTAGTCGTAGCAACTGATGGAACATTAGCAACAGATATTCGTCCGTTAGTCCGTCTAAACTGTAGTGTTATTGTTGACGAAAATGGTAAACGAGAGC
The DNA here is from genome assembly GCA_937981905.1 of uncultured Enterobacterales bacterium. Taxonomy (GTDB): domain Bacteria; phylum Pseudomonadota; class Gammaproteobacteria; order Enterobacterales; family Psychrobiaceae; genus Psychrobium. Next base: position 574 of record CALJMY010000057.1, on the reverse strand, counting down.
GTGGTTCAGCTGGCGGTGGTGCACGTACTGGCTATAGTTATTTCTTACAACAACAAAACGGTAAAGTGATTTTTGAGACATACGCTGAAGAGGCGGTACGTCAAGCCATTGTTAATTTAGGTGCTATTGATGCGCCAGCTGGTTTGATGCCTGTTGTCTTAGGTAATGGTTGGCCTGCTGTATTACTGCATGAAGCTGTTGGTCATGGTTTAGAAGGTGATTTTAATCGTAAAGGTTCATCGGTATTTAGTGGAAAAATAGGTGAACTTGTAACATCGCCACTTTGTACTATTATTGATGACGGTACTATTAATGACCGTCGTGGTTCATTAAACATTGATGATGAAGGTACGCCAGCACAACGTAACGTGTTAATCGAAGATGGTATATTGAAAGGGTATATGTTTGATAAACATAACGCGCATCTAATGGATACTAAAAGTACAGGTAATGGACGTCGTGAATCGTATGCATCTCTACCAATGCCGCGTATGACTAATACCTTTATGTTGTCAGGTGAAAGCTCACCAAAAGATATTATTTCAAGTGTTGAAAATGGTATTTACGCACCAAA
>CALJMY010000056.1 GCA_937981905.1 uncultured Enterobacterales bacterium | reverse complement strand
CGTCGCTAATCCTAAACCTAATGGTTATCAGTCTATTCATAGTATCGTTATTGGTCCTGAAGATCGTACTATTGAAGTTCAAATTCGTACAGACCGAATGCATCAAGATGCTGAAATGGGCATTGCTGCACATTGGCGTTATAAAGAAGGTGTTGGCGCGACTAAAGACAGCAATTTTGAAGGAAAAATTGAATGGTTACGTAAAGTACTCGCTTGGCAAGATGATGTTAAAGACAGTGGTAAGCTAGCAGATGAAGTACGCGATCAAGTGTTTGACGACCGCATTTATGTTTATACACCAAGTGGTGATGTGGTTGATATGCCAAATGGGTGTACTCCGTTAGATTTTGCTTATTACGTGCATTCACAAGTAGGTCATCGTTGTATTGGTGCTAAAATCAATGACAGAATTGTGCCTTTCACTACCAAGCTAGAAACAGGCCAACAAGTCGAAATATTAACAGCCAAAGAGCCTAACCCCAAACGAGATTGGTTAAACCCTCGATTAGGTTATGTGTTCTCAGCGCGTTCACGTTCTAAAATTCAGCATTTCTTCAAACAGCAAGACAAAGACAAGCATGTTAATGCAGGTCGAGAAATACTTGACGATGAAATATCAAAACTTGGACTTAAATTTAACGATGTTCAGGTTGCTGTTCGTAAATATAACTTCAATACCATAGATGAATTGTGCGCTGCAGTTGGTTGTGGCGATGTACGTATTAATTCACTGATTAATTTCTTACAGTTACACTACCAATCTCACATTGAAGAGCCGACAGTCACGCTTAAAACTCAAACACTTTCTAGTCACAAAAACAAAAGTGAAGTGGTGGTTGAAGGTGTTGGTAATTTATTAACGCATATGGCTAAATGTTGTAAACCAATTCCTGGTGATAAAATCGATGGTTTTATTTCTCAAGGGAAAGGGGTCTCAATTCACCGAAAAAATTGTGGTCAACTTAAAGAATCTTTATCTCGACATCCTGAACGTCATGTTGATGTACATTGGGGAGATGAATCAAGCTCAGGTTATTCATTAGAGATAACCGTGTTTGCTAATGATCGCACAGGACTAGTACGTGACATCACCTCAATTATCGCCAACGACAAAGTGAATATGATTGGCATGAACACAAAAACAAATGAGTCTACTCAAATAGCGACACTTGGCTTAATAGTTGAAGTAGCCGATCAAGAAGTATTGGTTAGGTTATTAACAAAACTTAGTGGTGTAGATGGTGTGTTCGACGTACAACGTCGATAACAAATTGAACGTAATGAGTAATTAAACAACAATCGATCTTTAATTTTATTATTAGGCTTTACAACGACACTAAAGCTCTCTAATATGCGCTTACCAACTGCGGAGAGATGGCAGAGTGGTCGAATGCACTGGTCTTGAAAACCAGCAACGGTTCATCCCGTTCTAGGGTTCAAATCCCTATCTCTCCGCCACTTATACTGAAAAACCCGATAACATTAATTTGTTATCGGGTTTTTTACTTTCTAAAGCTAAATCCTTTCCATAAAATAAAAACCGAACTCAATACGTTTTAACTCATAAGTATAAATAATCTTTTTGTTGCTGTTTTTATATACAGTCATTTGTAATGTGCCAATGTTTGAGTGTTATCAGGATTATTTCCGCCTTTCACACATTTAATTTTTACCGTTACATTTAAGTACTTGTAAATATTTAAGAATTAATCTACTGTGATATTTTAACGTGAAAATAGCGCGAACATTTATCGCACACTTTTCCGTATAATAAACTGTTATGTTTTTTGGGTAATTGGCCATGTATATCAGATTCATATCTAAAAAGGTTAATGAAGAGTCGAATTCACCAGAGGGAATTTTTTACTCAATTTGGTCTCTTATAGATAAAGAAAAAATGGCAGCCCATGAAATAGCAACCGTCGATGCTTGCTTTGATTGGTTTGGAATGCATTTTAAAGCACCTACTTGCCTTTCCGAATCAGAAAATAGAAGAGCAATATGCTGGTTTAAAGAAACTGCTGTCGAACCAATGAAAAGGATATGGCCTATTGTTAATGTGCTCGAACAACATGACATACATATCCTAAAAATTACGTGTAACGATCCTGGTATTATTGTTTACGAAAGCGGTTGGCAAGTGGCTGCAAAACCGTATAAAAAAGGTAAGGATTATTCGAGAGGTCTTGGCTTGTCTAAATACCAGTCCAAGATTAACCGTAAATAAAAACATAACAAGCTGTTCAAGCGGGACAAAAAACAGTTTGCTGTTTCGTTCCTCAACATTTTAGCAAACCATCTTTTGCCCCTTAACAGAGCGTTAGCACTCAAGAGGAATTTAACGTGAAATATTTTCTCATCCTTATCATTATTTTTAGCTTTAAATCCGTATCAGGTACCAATGTCTGTTCGAAAGAAAAAGAGTGCTATTCTTTGCCAAATATATCAATTATTCAGCTGCTTTCTAATCCTGATAAATATCATGGGCAGAGAATCGCATTAACTGGTTATACGACCTTTGAGTTCGAAGGTTCTTCTGTTTATTTGTCCAAAGAATCATTTGAATACGGTATTACGAAAAATGCTATATGGTTAGACTTTAATAAAGTCACAGATTCTTATCCAGAATGTAATGGTACTATATGCTCAGTATTTGGTGTGTTTAATAAAAATAATTTTGGACATTTGGGTTTATGGTCGGGTGGTATTACTGATATTAATCGTATGATGTTGAAAGAGAAGCGCTAATAAGTGCTAACAAGTCCATAAAATCCGATTCGCAACGCCGTCACATTAGTTGCAAAGAAAAAGGCGCAACAAATTGTGCCAGCACTGCTCACGGCTTATGGGGGCGTTAT
>CALJMY010000055.1 GCA_937981905.1 uncultured Enterobacterales bacterium | reverse complement strand
AGCAGCTAACTTCCCGTTCTGTACTATTGAACCAAATACAGGTGTGGTTCCTGTTCCAGATCTACGTTTAGATCAGTTAGCTGAAATAGTTAAACCTGAACGCGTAATTCCAACAACGATGGAATTCGTAGATATTGCTGGCTTAGTCGCTGGTGCATCAAAAGGTGAAGGTTTAGGTAATAAATTCTTAGCTAACATTCGTGAAACTGACGCGATTGGTCATGTTGTACGTTGTTTTGAAAACGACAACATCGTTCATGTGAGTGGTAAAGTGGATCCTTTATCAGACATCGAAGTAATTAACACTGAGTTAATGCTTGCTGATATGGATGTATGTGACAAAGCTGTTTTCCGTCAATCTAAAAAAGCTAAAGGCGGCGACAAAGACGCTAAACTTGAAATCAGCGTATTAGAAAAAATCAAAGAGCATCTTGATAACGGATTAATGATTCGTGCTCTTGAGCTAACTAAAGAAGAACTAGCAGTAATTACTTACTTACAGTTTTTAACAATCAAACCAACAATGTACATTGCCAATGTAAATGACGATGGTTTTGAAGACAATCCTTTACTTGATAAAGTCCAAGAGTTAGCTGAAACTGAAAATGCTGTTGTTGTTGCCGTTTGTGCTGAAATGGAATCTGAAATTGCTGAACTTGATGCCGAAGACGCTGCTGAGTTCATGGAAGATTTAGGCATTGAAGAACCAGGTTTAAACCGCGTTATCCGTAGTGGCTACGAATTATTAAACTTACAAACTTACTTCACTGCTGGTGTTAAAGAAGTTCGCGCTTGGACTGTACACATTGGTGCTACAGGACCACAAGCTGCTGGTAAGATTCATACTGATTTCGAACGCGGTTTCATTCGTGCTGCTGTTATCGGTTTTGATGACTTCATTACAAACAATGGTGAAGCTGGCGCTAAAGAAGCCGGTAAATTACGTGTTGAAGGTAAAGACTACATTGTTAAAGATGGCGATGTAATCCACTTCCGTTTTAACGTTTAGCCTGAGTACTTAAAGTAGCATGTAGCTATATAGTACAAAGTTACACACGCTAACTAGCTTCAAATTAAAAAGCGAATATCATAAAAATGGTATTCGCTTTTTTATTATCTGCGACATAATTCTTACCTATCTTATTATTACCTTTAGCACTCTGAAATAGGTTAAGACTACATAACTATTAATTTTATGCCTTAAGTACCTCAGACTGACTCTATTACTACTGTTACAGTAAATTTTGCATAAGTATAAATGAAATCAATAAACACGTTAAAAGACGACACGGTGATATTTAAAAAATAAAAAGAACGATCGATAAAGATCCAATAATAACTTATTGATCATTTGATAAATTAGTTTGGAATTTATATTTTTAGAGGGGATACATATGAGCAAAGTAAATGGTGGCTACGACGGGATTTGAACCTGTGACCCCATCATTATGAGTGATGTGCTCTAACCAGCTGAGCTACGTAGCCATTTTACTTTCTTTTTAAGCAAAAAAAATCGCCTAAGCGATTACTTTTGTTCTTCTTTACATATTGTCTTGATGGTGCGGAAAGAGAGACTTGAACTCTCACACCCGAAGATACTAGAACCTAAATCTAGCGCGTCTACCAATTCCGCCACTTCCGCATATCAAGGTTTACAAATTAGTTGGTTGGGATACAAGGATTTGAACCTTGGAATGACGGGATCAAAACCCGCTGCCTTACCGCTTGGCTATATCCCAACTAATAATTTTTTCTTTACTTATAAAATAAGTAAAATGGTGGCTACGACGGGATTTGAACCTGTGACCCCATCATTATGAGTGATGTGCTCTAACCAGCTGAGCTACGTAGCCATCATAATGTGTGTATTTAAAGTTACACATCTTTTTCATTTGACTCAACCATAAGTTGGTTGGGATACAAGGATTTGAACCTTGGAATGACGGGATCAAAACCCGCTGCCTTACCGCTTGGCTATATCCCAATCAAATGGTGCGGAAAGAGAGACTTGAACTCTCACACCCGAAGATACTAGAACCTAAATCTAGCGCGTCTACCAATTCCGCCACTTCCGCATTACTTGTTGATTTAAACATTCTCCAAAAAGAAACTACGTTGTCCTCATCAAGTGCGGCGTATTATGCTGATGGAGGAGGAAATCGTCAATAGTTTTTTATCAGTTTTTTACTCTTTTTTACTGCATGATGATTAAATAGCCATAAAGCACACTATTTCAACCATCATTAGGCTTTTTATAACCCCATTGCGTACTTCATTACTTGTTTTTTACCCCACGTAAATTGCTGAGCAATTTTTAAGGCGCTATTTCGAGCAAATTGTAAGGGTGATAAATCATTACTAAAGGTTAAATAAAAGACATCCATGGCAGATTGCATCAATAAATTGTCATTACGACGCTTTTTTTCGTAACGTATCAGTATTTCTTTATCCCACCACGCTTCTTGTTTATCGTTAGCATGGCAAATGACATCCGCTAAACATCCAATATCTTTAAGCCCAAGATTAACGCCCTGTCCTGCTAACGGATTAATAGTATGTGCAGCATCACCGACCAAACAAAGATTTGTTTTTATATATTGCTGTGCATGTCGTCTCGTTAATGGGAAAGATCCGATGTTATTAATATCGAACTCACCTAACCTATCAGGGAAATTATTAATAACTTCCTGCTTTAGTTGAGACAGAGGCATGTTTGATAATGCTTTAATTCGTTGCGGAGAGTCATACCAAACTAATGAAGCGTTATTACCTTTTAAAGGCAATAATGCCCTTGGTCCTGATGGATAGAATTTTTGCCACGTAATATCTTGTTGTGAATATTCAGTGGTAATACTAATTAACATGGCATGCTGTTGATAATCCCATGCTGTAACCCCAATGTTAGCAACAGTGCGTACCATGGAGTTAGCGCCATCAGCTCCAATGAGTAATTTACACTCAAGTGTTTGCTCACCAAGTTGTAACTGATACCCAGACTCTATCGAAGTCATTTGTTCAATTGACTGGCCAGATAACACAGTCACATTAGTAAAATCGCTTATCCTATTCCATAACGCTAATTGAATTACTCTATTTTCAACAATATGCCCTAGGCTATCACGCTGCATTTCATGGCTATCAAATAAAAGATGACTTCCTTCACCTTCCCATGTTTCTAAATAACGATAAGGACAGCTACGCATAGCTTCTATTTCATCCCAAACATTAATATCTTTTAATAGTTGTTGTGATGAAGCACTAATGGCGGAAACACGAAGATCCATTGGTTGTTGATTATCAAAAGGAGTTGGTGATTGGCGTTCTATTATTGCAATCTTTAAAGACGTGACTGCTAATTTACAGGCAAGCGCACTACCGACCATGCCACCACCGACAATAATGATGTCATATTGTTGCATTGACTTTTCCATTATAAAATTTACCTTTAAGGCCTAGCTTATTCTCATTTATAGAGTTTAAGTCATTATTATTTTGTTCTATCTTGTACAAGATTTTAGCATGTTGCTTTGTATTAATCTTTAACACACAAATCTATTGATTATTAAATCTGAGTAGGATTCACATATAGTAACAATTTTAGTGATATAGCTTTACTGACCACTCCAAAGTTTTAGTGTTTAATAATATATATGCGCTTTTCAAAAGCTACCAAATTATAATTTGCTAAAAATGAGGTTTTATTTAATGAAGTTTAATAAATCAGTTGTCCTACTTGCACTTTCAAGTAGCTTACTTACTGCATGTTTTGATGATGAATCAAAAAAGACATCCATTAGTCTTGACCAAATAAATGCTGAAGAAGCAAAAACGATTACTCAAGTAGCGCTATCGAAAGTTGAAGTAGAAACTGAATCTAAAAAAGCTAATCAATTATTTGATGAAATTTTCAATGCTGATGTAGACCGTAGTCCGATGACACAAACTTATTTAGGTATCAAAAAAGATTACGATAAGTGGGATGAGTACACTGAAGAAAATAGCTTAAAAGAATTAAACTTTACTAAAGAAAATTTAGCCCGTATTAAAACCATTGATACAAGCAAGCTTGATGCACAAACAACAATTAGTTATAAATTGTTTCTACAAAGTTTAGAAAATGATATTGCTGATTACAAATGGCGATTACATAATTATCCAGTTAATCAGATGTTTGGTTTACACTCTCAAGTTCCTGCATTTTTAATTAATCAACATTCGATTAGTAACATCAAAGAAGCTAAAGATTATATTGCACGTGTAAATGGCACTAAGAAATTAATAGGCCAACTCGTTGAATCACTTAAACTTAGAGAAAAAAATGGCATCATTGCTCCTAAATTCGTGTTTGCTCATGTCATTAGAGATTCTAACAATATACTTGTAGGCGCGCCGTTTAGTGATGGTGAAGATAGTACTTTATTAGCAGACTTCAATAAGAAAATAACTAAGCTGTCATTAACAGACGAAGAAATAAAGTCATTAACGTCTGAGCTAAATGACGCGTTAATCAATTCTCTGAAGCCTGGATATCAAGGCTTAATTTCTTATTTAACCGAACTTGAAACAAAAGCAGATACTCGTGATGGTGTTTGGAAGTTACCAGACGGAGAAGCATTTTATAAGAATGCACTTAAACGTACGACTACAACAGATATGACGTCAGACCAAATTCATCAATTGGGTTTATCTGAAGTTACACGAATTCATAATGAAATGCGTGTAATCATGAAAAAAGTCAAATTTAAAGGTGATTTAGCAGCATTCTTCAAATTTATGAGAAATGACAAACAGTTTTATTACAGCAATGATGACGCTGGTAAAAAACAATATATTGATAATGCGGTTGCCCTTATTGATGATATGGAAAGCCGTTTAGATACGTTATTTTTAACAAAACCGAAAGCCAAACTAAAAGTTAAAGCCGTTGAAGCGTTCCGTGAGAAGTCGGCAGGCAAAGCATTTTACCAACAACCATCTCCTGATGGATCTCGTCCAGGTATTTATTATGCAAACCTTTATGATATGGACTCTATGCCAAGCTATCAAATGGCTGCCTTAGCTTATCATGAAGGGATTCCAGGCCATCATATGCAAATATCGATTAAACAAGAATTAGAAGGACTACCTCAGTTCCGTAAATTTGGGCGATATACTGCGCATACTGAAGGATGGGGATTATATTCTGAGATGATTCCTAAAGAAATTGGTCTTTATCAAGACCCATATTCTGATTTTGGTCGCTTAGCAATGGAATTATGGCGCGCTTGTCGTTTGGTAGTCGACACTGGTATTCATAGTCAAAAGTGGACTAGAGAAGAAGGTATTAACTATTATGTAACCAATACCCCGAATGCTGAGCTTGATGCATTAAAAATGGTTGAACGTCATATAATCATGCCATCACAAGCAACTGCTTATAAAATTGGGATGAATAAGATTGTAGATTTACGTGCCAAAGCAAAAGATGAACTAGGGGATAAATTTGATATTCGCGAATTTCATGATGTGATATTAAGAAATGGCCCGCTACCGCTTAATGTATTAGCGCAATTTATTGATGAATATATTGCCTCAAAATCATAAATAACAACAATAATATAGTGGCTGCTTTATGTAGCCATTAACCCTAAACATACCAAACTAACTTTGATGTGTTTAGGGTGTACCCATCACTATTATCTTCTTTATCCTTTATTGTCATAATCTATTATGATAATTCATCACTATTTCAATAACCTAAATTAAGTCTAATTTATGACAAAAACAGGATAACAATAATGGTTATATCGCCTGACTTTCTAACAATAAAATGTAATTATATAAATAAGTGTATTTAAGTTCATTAATGGAAATAAAACAGGATATTTATCTATATATGAAAAGCTTCTTAGTAAACTGTTTTTATTTCATCATTGTGATTATCATAATGCCATCAGCATATGCCTCTAACCAATGTATTGTAGCGCCTAAACGAATTTATGCTTGTGACAATTTAATTTATACCAGTATAAAAAAACAAAAAGAAAATCAATTAGTTTGCCTCTGTAAAACAGATAAAGAATCCATACTAACGTTACTTAGTAAAGATGACATAGCAACACAACGTATTATAATTCGAAAGTTTTTATCTAAGCATCAACTCTCTAGTGATGAGTTAAAAAATATTTTAACGCAAATTAATTAATCCTTATCACACATTCAAGAATTAGTACTTCACAACGGTTATCCAGCCGTTAAAATAATTTAATATATAAATTTAACTACCGACGTTTATTACCGGACCAATAAGATATTATAAATAATGAAAAAAATTACTTTTACGTTACTCATTACTATCATCGCCAGTTTCACAATCAATGCTAGTGAAACTAAAAAGCTACCTAAGAATGTAATCATGGTTGTTGGTGACGGCATGGGGCCAGCATACACTACTGCTTATCGTTATTTTAAAGATGATCCAAATACACCAAATATTGAATCAACAATCTTCGATGATATTTTACTTGGCCGCGCTAGTACTTATCCTGCACCAGTAAGTGGATTAGTTACTGATAGTGCTGCATCAGGCACAGCATTAGCTACCGGCCATAAGACTTATAATAAGGCTATTGGTGTTGATGTTGACGGTAAACCATTACAAAGCGTATTGGAATATGCAAAAAGTATTGGAAAATCGACTGGATTAGTCGTTACATCGCAAATTAATCATGCAACACCAGCAAGTTATACTGCTCATGCTGCAAGTCGAAAAATGTATGATGAAATAGCAAATCAATATTTTGATAGTAAAATTAATAATCAACATAAAGTTGACGTTATGATGGGCGGCGGTGTTAAGTACTTTAAACGTGAAGATAGAAACCTTATCGAAGAATTTAAAGCTTCTGGCTATCAAGTTATTGATGATTATAAGCAACTATCTCAAATCAATAACGATAAGGTATTAGGCCTATTTGCTGATGTAGGTTTGCCATGGGCATTAGACGAGCAACCGCATCGGTTAAAAAATATGGCAATGGCAGCTATTGATCGTCTAGACAATAATAATAATGGCTTTTTTATGTTAATCGAAGGCTCACAAATTGACTGGGGTGGCCACGCTAATGATATAGCTTCTGCTATGGCTGAACTTGATGACTTAGCAGTAACTATAAAATGGTTACGAAATTACGTTGATAAGAATCCGGATACTTTAGTTATCATCACCGCAGATCATTCAACTGGTGGCTTTACTATCGGCGCTAATGGAGATTATGCGTGGCACCCTGAATTTATTCGTCATTTAAAATCTTCACCAGAAGAAATAGCTAAAAAACAAATTAAAAACAGTTTTGACCCACAAGTAATTAGTAATGAATTAGGTTTTACATTAACAGACAGTGAAATAGCCACATTAAATACTGCTTTCACTTCAAGTAAAGAGCTTTTAGATAAAAAACCATTATATAACGCGATCAAAAAAGTTATTGATATAAGAACAAATACTGGCTGGACAACGGGCGGACATACTGCCGTTGATGTTCCTGTTTTTGCTTTTGGTTCTAATAAACATGAATTCGTAGGACAAATCGATAATACAGATATTGCTAAGAAAATATTTAAGTTATTAGGAAAGTAATCAATAAAATTACCCTACCTATACAGCCATGCTTAATAAGTATGGCTGTTTCGTTTATACTCTCTTACTAATCATTGATATAACCCGAGAGTTGCATGTCTACACTGACCAATCCAAGCCAAGTATTAGCCCGAAACATTGAATTATTCGACGATAAGCGTGTATTAATTGCAGGTTTTAATGATGATAGTTTACCTCAATTGTTATGTGAGTCAGGCGCTAATAAAGTCATGGCATTTGGGCTCGATTATCATAATCATAAAGTGGTTTCATCTTCTAATGGACATGATAATTTAACGGTACAATTTTCTCCATACTTTGATAATGGTGATAACCCCAAATGGCAACAACTTGTCGTTTATTGGCCAAAAGCAAAAGAACGCGCCTTATATTTCTTAGCTAATCTATTACCTCACTTAGAAGATGGTGCGGAAATTTATTTTGTTGGTGACAATAAAAGCGGTGTAAAATCAGCTGAAAAGCAAGTAAAAGGCGCTTGTGACAACTTTATTAAAATAGACTCGGCTCGTCATTGTGCTCTTTACAGTGCAACTTATAATCAACCCGCTCCAGCTTTTAATAAATATTCATGGCTAAAAGAGTATCAGGTAACTGTAGAAGATTTAACGATTAATATAGTATCGCTACCGGGCGTATTTAGCCACGGAGAGCTAGATTTAGGTACTCAATTATTATTAGGTAATTTAGATCATTTAAAAATGAAAAGAACGTTAGACTTTGGTTGTGGCTGTGGCGTAATTGGAACTTTTATAGGATTAAAAAGAAAAGATATTCCACTGGAACTTGTAGACATAGATGCATTAGCTATTGAGTCAGCAAAATTAACATTAGCTGCAAACAATGTTGAGGCTAAAGTTTATCCATCAAATGGATTATCAGATCTCCACGGAAAGTTTGCAACTATAGTATCTAACCCTCCATTCCATACTGGTATAAAAACAGATTACCGCGTGCCCGAAGAGTTTATTGCTAATGCACCTAAACATTTAATGGATGGTGGGCAATTACGAATTGTTGCAAATAATTTCTTACGTTATGAATCATTTATGGAACAACACTTCAAACGCTATGAAAAAGTTATTAATGATAATAAATTTAAAATATTATCAGCAAAAACTTAATATCAATTAAGTGACCAATAAAAAGTAAAGTTAAATCACGGTTAATAAAATAGTCACATTGATTATTTAATACCTTTTTTATGACTAAATAGTTGGCTTACTTAACATAATTGGGATTTTGTCTCTCGGTATTATTGTTAAATAACCGTAAAAAGATTACAATCACGCGATAATAAGTACGTATACTGTAAAAGCTATGTTAATACTACGTACAGTATATATTGCTCATGATCGAACTTTATCGCGTATTAATACTCTACAGCGATAGTATTAAACATATAAGCTATTAGTTACATGATAAATCTTATATCCAATACAGCCTTATAATTATCATAACTTACTAATAAGTTATGAATTTAACTTATATTTTTAGTGAACTATTTTTAGGTAAAAATTATGCAAAGCCCGCACATTTTGATTGTTGAAGATGAATTAGTAACGAGAAATACATTACGTTCTATTTTTGAAGCTGAAGGATATCATGTTCATGAAGCCAATAATGGCGATGAAATGAATAGATTACTTACTCAAGAACCTATTTCATTAATCATTATGGATATTAATTTACCTGGAAAAAATGGATTATTATTAGCACGTGAAGTTCGTGAAAAAGATGATATTGCATTAATTTTCTTAACAGGCCGTGATAACGAAGTCGACAAGATTTTAGGACTAGAAATTGGTGCAGATGATTACATCACGAAACCATTCAATCCTAGAGAATTAACGATTCGTGCACGTAACTTATTAGGGCGCATTAAAGGTACTCACACTGAAGAAAAACCAGTAAATGCAATTGAAACCTATAAATTTAGTGGTTGGGTATTAGAAGTTAATTCACGTTCTTTATACAGCCCTACTCAAGAACAATTCAAGCTACCGCGTAGTGAATTTAGAGCGATGATTGAATTTCTAGAAAACCCAGGAAAGATATTAACGCGTGAAAGTTTACTGATGAAAATGACAGGGCGTGAATTAAAACCACATGATCGTACTGTAGATGTGACCATTAGGCGCATTAGAAAACATTTTGAATCACACCCTGGCAGTGATGAAATCATTGCAACAATACATGGTGAAGGTTATCGTTTTTGTTCTGAGCATGAAAGTATTTAACTATTTAATACTTTCATTAAAAAAGCCGTGTTACTTATGAAAGTAACACGGCTTTTTTGTTGCAGATATTATCTAACTGTTTAACAGATATTGGCGAAGTACTTCTATATCCGCTCTATATGAGTCTTCTAATAGTTGAATTACTAAAGTAGTATTCTCTAACCATTTATCATTCTCACGATGCTGAATAATTTGCCCCCATTGAGACAATCGAGCAAGGCCTATTGAACCTGCAGCACCTTTCATCTTATGGCCCTCTTCAGCCACTAAATCAAATGCATCATTGTTAAAGTGCTCTTTTAATTGCTTTAAGTACTCAGGATATTGTTGAGAAAACAAATCAACACTGCCTAATAATGCTTTACCACCAATAGCTTGTGTATATTGCTCTAAAATATTAAGGTCTAATACTTGATCTAATTGAATATTTGTTTCCATTATTACCAACAACCATTTATCTAAAAAATAACAATAGCACTTTACCATTTGGCACCGAGAATACCAAATTAATTACGTATTAAGCTAAATGACATAGCATCTATAGAACAATAAAATTGATAACCATTGGGCACTTTTAATGCTCCCATATATAATTTATTGTTCGGATTCTTTTCAAGTTCTATCCGAAATTGTTTCTTTCGTCCTGCATTTCCAGCCCATTTTTTATTACGAATGACACAAGCTTGTTCAGAGAAACGCTTGAAACTATCACCATAAAATAAGTTTTTATAGTGTGCTAATTCAGAATCGGATTGTTCAGAGGGAGTTTTCCAATGAGGATAATTTATAATTACTTTTGTTTTATCAAAAATAATTTCATCTTCAGGCGTAAAATAACTATATTTAATATTCATTAAGTCAATAAAATCATTAGATTGTTCAAGTAATATAATTCCTTGCTGACCAATCACTTTAATATGATTCATTGAATTTTTAGTATAGGTTAATAAAGCAGTGTCGCTATCAATACTCATAGCTATATTGAGCTTGCTATCAAAGCCGACTTTAGCAAGGCGTGCAATATTACCACTTGAAGAAACTTCAGTATCGATAAGAGGAAAGTCAATTAAACCAATTCCTCCTTGTTGATAAACTACACTTTGGTAATCAGTTTCACACGAGCCATATGCTTGACAAACACTTTTGACCTGCTCAACCGTCAAAGTGCCATTATCCATTGCACTTTGACTACCGCCTTGTAATACAACAGCCCCTTTATCACCTTTAATGACCATTCCTTTGGCCATATTACCAATAGCGACTACCATTAATTCATGTGCTTTCATCTTTTTTCTGATTTGCTTTAAAAGATGATTGTCTTGATGATTAATCATGAAACTATCATTTAGTAACTTTGGGTCTTGACCAATAATAATTAATATATCAGCGTCTTCAATCGCTTTTGTAAAAAGACTACTATCTTTGCAGTAGCGCAATTGAGTTTTAATTAAATCATTATAAAGACGCTCTCTATCATAACTGTTTAATACCTCTGCTCTATATACTTCTAACTCTTCGCATTGTTTGTTATCTGATAACAACCTATTTACAGCAGCATCAATAGGTAACCATGATGTATTAGCTCCTAACTGATTAAATAAATTAATATAACTATCGACATCAACAAAACTATCGCGATTCCCAGCAGGGACAATTAATATATTAGGTTTCGTTTTGCTAACTTTTTTTAATTCAATAATTTTTTTAGCGAAGTTTATTGTTGATGATTTATCAGACTGAACTAATGATACTTTTTCTTTAAGACGACGGCCGGCATAGTCAACTTGTTCAAATTCAAGGTGATCTAAAATCATGGCTAATTCATCTTTTGTCATCGACAGAAATAAAGAATGACCAGTAATTACTTTACCATCACGCTTTATATTAACTGACTTCCACACAGTAATTAATTGCGAGTAAGATAAAGTTCCCATTCCAGCTTTTTTAGTAATACCATTAAATAACAACTGAAGATCATAACGAAAAGCTTGCCTAGATGGTCGCCATAATTCAACTTTCATCATTTTCTTGATTTGATTAATGACAAGCTTATATTGAATTAAGCTACGGTGGTTCGTGTTTGCTAATGTAGTAATTTCAGAGCTTTTACATAGATGAGTTGCACTGCTGCGGCAAAATTGGAAATCACTCGCTATTAGCATCATTTCATACATGTGAGAGGATGTTTTTGCACTTGAATGAAAACTAGTTAGCAACATTATAATGCTAATCATTAGTAATTTTTTAGCAACCCAATCCATGAATCTACTTTCCTTTAAAATCAATTAAACCCCACCTGACGATGGCAGTATTAAGGTTTTTACTTTACTTATATCAATTAAACACAAATCGATTGAACGATTTTACTAACCATAAATAATACTAACACGTTATAAATGCCTATTACGGTATAAATTAGACAAAAAAATTCGTATTAACATTCAGCAGTACATAGTAGTCATGAATGTTTGCATGTTATAATAATATTGTTATATCAATGCTAGATTTAACACTTGTTTTTTATAAAATTGAATCGTTACCTTAACGAATTAATTCACTAATTTTTTCAAATAAATACATTAAAATAATTGAAAATTAACACTTATTTAAATGTTGGAGTTGTAATTAATGCCCCACCAAATGCCAGATATTGCCAGCAATAGCTCTGCTCAAACCGAAGGCAACATAAATTGGGTTGGTATGAGTGAGATTGAAATGCCAATCATGCTTGAATCTAAAGATGAAATACCACAACGTGTTAGCGCAAAAGTTGAAGCTTTTGTAAATGTGATAGTACCTTCAGCTAAGGGTATTCATATGTCACGCTTATTTTTACGTTTAGATGAAATGTCGACACAAGAATCATTATCTCCGATTACCCTAAATCATATGCTTAATGATTTTGTAGATTCTCATGATGACATTAGCGACAGCGCTCAATTATCATTTACATTTGATTATCACTTACGTCGTGCTTCTCTCTTAAGCAAAAAAACAGGCTGGAAAGCTTATAAAACTCAAGTGACTGCAACTCACGAAAAAAATAAAACCATTATTGACTTAACTGTTGATGTGCCTTATTCGTCAACATGCCCTTGTTCTGCGGCATTATCTAGACAATTAATTCAGCAAGCTTTTGTTGAACGATTTTCTGAAGAAAAACTAGATGAAACAACCATAGTTGAATGGTTAGGCTCAACCGAAGGTATTATTGCAACACCTCACAGCCAACGTAGTATTGCGCAAGTAAAAATACGTCTAAGTTCACATGTAAAACATCTTCCTATTAGACAATTAGTTGATTTAATTGAAGAGGTTGTACAGACACCTGTTCAAGCGGCTGTAAAAAGAGAAGATGAACAAGAATTTGCACGTTTAAATGCTAGTAATTTAATGTTTTGTGAAGATGCTGTACGTCGAGTTATTTCAGGGCTTTCTATTGAGAACCATGCTGATTACTGGGTACGAATCAATCATTATGAATCATTACATGCTCATAATGCTGTTGCTATTGCTGTTAAAGGCATTAAAAATGGATTTACAGCTTAATAATAAATTTGATATTGAATAAAAAATCAATATCAAAATAAATCATATTAAGGTTTACAGATTTTTTATTTTTGTAAGCCTTTCTTGTAATTATTACAAATAATAAACACTAGAAAAAACTCCATCCAACCTATTAGAATTGGCTTTAATTATCATCATCTTGATAGGTAATTTATAGATAATATACATTAATTATTTAGTACATCTTAGTTTTTTAATACATATTCATTGTACATAAAGCTCATAACACCTTATTAGTCTTAAATTATAAATAGAATTTTTATGCAAAAAAACGACATTATATTTAAACTATGGTTTGAATATAATTATTAAATTACTAAATAATTTCTTAATAAAACTAAAATCTTTCGAAATTCAGACACATTATGTAATTTAATTACAAAATCAATTGACAATACAATTCTACAACATCTTGATATTTTATTTTTAGATGATAATTAATCTCATCTAGGTGGGTTTATTTTTATATTTAAATACAACAACTTATAATAACATTTATTTTTTTAATACTTTAGATAATAGGCAGATTGACTTTACTATTATTTCGCGATAATTTAGCGCCCAAATGTAAATTTATTAACAATTTTTGGTGATAATTAACTAAACCTTAATTGCATAATAATTGCATAAACAATTTTAAATTTTTAGAGACTGTAATTATGGCATTAACTAATCCTGCGTTTGAAAAAGACAATTGCGGATTTGGCCTCATCGCTCAAATGGATGGCCAACCTAGTCACAAGATAATTCGTACTGCCATTGAAGGCTTAGATCGTATGCAACATCGTGGTGGTATTTCGTCTGACGGAATTACTGGCGATGGTTGTGGTTTGCTAATGCAAGCGCCTGAAGAATTATTTCAAGCTGTTGCAAAAGAGAAAAACTGGTCACTTAGTAAAAAATACTCTGTGGGTATGTGTTTCTTAAGCACCGATCCTGTATTAGCACAACAAAGTCGTGAAATTCTTCAAGAAGAGCTTGAGAAAGAAACGATGGCTGTTGTTGGTTGGAGAGAAGTACCAATCAATAAAGATATTTTAGGGCCTATCGCTCTAAATGAATTACCTGGTATTGAACAAGTTTTTGTTAATGCTCCTGCTGGATGGGTTAGCCGTGATATCGAACGTCGCCTTTATATGGCTCGTCGTCGTGCAGAAAAACGTTTAACACACGATTCAGAGTTTTATATTGCTAGCTTATCTTCAATGGTAACTATCTATAAAGGTCTTGTTAAACCTCGTGACCTTCCAAACTTTTACTTAGATCTTGCCGATTTAAGAACTCAAAGTTCGATTTGTTTATTTCATCAACGTTTTTCGACTAATACGTCTCCGAAGTGGCCTCTTGCTCAACCGTTTAGATTTTTAGCACATAATGGTGAAATCAATACGATTAAAGGTAACAGACAGTGGGCTAAAGCGCGTTCTTACAAGTTTGAAAGCCCGTTATTACCAGATTTACAAGATGCAGCACCGTTTGTAAGCGACAGTGGTTCTGATTCATCATCACTTGATAACATGCTTGAGCTGTTATTAATGGGCGGTATGGATTTGTACCGTTCAATGCGTATGCTGATTCCACCAGCATGGCAGTCTAATCCAATTATGGATGACGAATTACGTGCATTTTACGATTTCAACTCAATGCATATGGAACCATGGGATGGCCCAGCGGGTGTTGTAATGACTAATGGTCGTCACGCCGCTTGTGCTGTTGACCGTAATGGTCTTCGCCCTGCTCGTTATGTTGTAACCACTGATCGTATTTTAACGCTAGCGTCTGAAATCGGTATTTGGGATTACACGCCTGATGAAGTGTCTGAGAAAGGTCGTGTTGGTCCTGGTGAATTATTAGTATTAGATACTTACGCTGGTAAATTAACGTCGACGTTTGATATCGATAACGAGTTAAAAAACCGTCATCCGTACAAAAAATGGCTAGAAAACAATTCTCGTCGTCTTGTAGCATTTGAAGATTGCGCTGATTGTGATTCACATGAACGTAACTACGATGATGAAAACTTAGCGATCTATCATAAGCAATTCAATTACTCGAAAGAAGAAATTCACGATGTAATGAACGTTATGGCTGGTTGTGGACAAGAAATTACAGCATCGATGGGTGATGATGCTCCAATGGCTGTATTATCACAAAAGCAACGTAGCTTATTTGATTACTTCCGTCAGCAATTTGCACAAGTAACTAATCCACCTATCGATCCGTTACGTGAAGCGCATACAATGTCTTTAGCGACATGTATTGGTCGTGAGCAAAACTTATTTAAAGAAACGTTAGGCCATGCTGATCGTATCTTATTTGATTCTCCGGTATTGGTTTACAGTGATTTACAACAATTACGTGCATTAGACCAAGCTAATTATCAATTAGTTGAATTGTCGATGAATTACTCGACTGATCTGTCTTTAAACGAAGCTATCATCAAGTTATGTGATGACGCGCAACAAGCTTCTAAAGATGGCGCAGTTATCATCTTGCTATCAGATAGAAACATATCTAAAGAATCGTTACCGATTCCAGCAGCGATGGCAGCCGGTGCCGTTCAACAACGCCTAGTAGAAAACGATCTTCGTTGTGATACTAATATTGTTATTGAAAGTGCAGCAGTTCGTGACCCTCATCAATTTGCTGTTTTATTTGGTTTTGGTGTTACTGCAGTATATCCATACCTTGCTTACGAAACAGTTCTTGAGCAAATAGAACAAGGTAGAATTAAACTTTCACCTAAAGCGGCTGTATTAAACTTCCGTAAAGGCATCGAAAAAGGCTTGATGAAAATCATGTCTAAGATGGGTATTTCTACAATTGCAAGTTACCGTTGTTCACAATTATTTGAAGCTGTTGGCTTAGCAGACGATGTTGTTGAATTATGTTTTAAAGGCGTAACTAACCGTATTAAAGGCGCTGACTTTAGCGACTTTGAAATTGATCAGGCAATTTTACGTGACAAAGCATACCGTAAGCGTTTGCAAATGGATCATGGCGGACTATTAAAGTTTGATTTCCGTGGTGAATACCATTGTTACAATCCAGACGTTGTTCAATTGTTACAAACATCTGTTAAATCTGGTGATTACAACGATTATAAAGCGTTTTCTAAAGCAGTTAACGAACGTCCTGTTGCGACAATTCGTGATTTGTTCAAGCTTGATACAACGCAAACACCAATTGATTTAGTTGATGTTGAACCAGCTCATGACTTGTTCCCTCGCTTTGATAGCGCGGCTATGTCTATTGGTGCATTAAGCCCAGAAGCACATGAAGCACTTGCTGTAGCGATGAACCGTTTAGGCGGCCAATCAAACTCTGGTGAAGGTGGTGAAGATCCAGCTCGTTTCAACAGCGAACGTAATTCAAAAATTAAACAAGTTGCCTCAGGTCGCTTTGGTGTAACAGCGCATTATTTAATGAATGCTGAAGTTATTCAAATTAAAGTAGCTCAAGGTGCAAAACCCGGTGAAGGTGGTCAATTACCAGGTGATAAAGTATCAACTGAAATCGCAGCACTGCGTTTCTCAACGCCTGGCGTAACACTTATTTCTCCGCCTCCGCATCATGATATTTATTCAATTGAAGATTTAGCTCAGTTAATTTTTGATTTAAAACAAATTAATTCAAAAGCACTAATTTCTGTAAAATTAGTATCTGAGCCAGGTATCGGTACTATCGCTACAGGTGTTGCTAAAGCTTATGCCGATTTAATTACGGTATCAGGTTATGACGGCGGCACAGGTGCTAGCCCATTAACATCGGTTAAATATGCAGGTAGCCCTTGGGAACTTGGTTTAGCTGAAGTTCAACAAGCACTTGTTGAAAACGGTTTACGTCATAAAGTTCGTCTACAAGTTGATGGTGGTTTAAAAACTGGCCTAGACGTTGTTAAAGGCGCTATTTTAGGTGCAGAAAGCTTCGGTTTTGGTACAGCTCCAATGGTTGCATTAGGGTGTAAATATTTACGTATTTGTCATCTAAATAATTGTGCTACAGGTGTTGCAACGCAAAATCAAGAATTACGTGACAAGCACTTCAGAGGCTTACCAGAAATGGTTGCTAACTACTTTGAATGTTTAGCACACGAAATTCGTGAAATTTTAGCGGGTCTTGGTATTAACAAACTAACTGATTTAATCGGCCGTACTGATTTACTTCACGTTATTGAAGGTCAAACAGCGCGTCAGGCTAAATTAGACTTGAGCGATATTTTATATCGTCCAATTCCTAAAGAAGGTTGTGGTATTTCTTGGACAGACACGAATCCAGCATACGACGATGGCGTGATGAACAAAACATTACGTGAACTAACTGAACAAGCTATTACTGATAAAACAGGCGGTGATTTCAACCTGACTATACGTAATACGGATCGTTCTGTTGGTGCAACTATCAGTGGTATTGTTGCAACAACTCATGGCAACCAAGGTATGTCTAACGCTCCAATTAACATTAACTTCACTGGTACTGCCGGTCAAAGTTTTGGTGTTTGGAATGCTGGCGGCTTAAACATGACCGTTGTTGGTGATGCTAATGATTATGTAGGTAAAGGTATGACTGGCGGTAAGCTAGTTGTTCATCCACCACAAGGTGTTGCGTTTGAAACTCAAGATGCAACTATCATTGGTAATACGTGTTTATACGGTGCAACTGGCGGTAAATTATTTGCAGCAGGTCAAGCAGGCGAACGTTTTGCTGTTCGTAATTCTGGTGCGGTTACCGTAGTAGAAGGAATGGGCGACAACGGTTGTGAATATATGACTGGCGGTATCGTTGTATCATTAGGTAATACAGGTGTTAACTTTGCAGCCGGTATGACTGGTGGTTTTGCATACTTGCTTGATGAAAAAAGTAATATTGAAAAACGTATGAACTATGAATGTGCAGAAGCATTGCACCTTGAAGAGTTACCAGCATACAAAGCACACTTAAAATTATTAATTGAAGAGCATTACCAAGAAACTCAAAGTAATCGAGCTAAGACTATTCTTGATAACTTCGAGTTATGGTCAACTAAGTTCTTATTAGTTAAGCCAACAGCTGCTGATATTAAAACAATGCTACCAAGCGCAACCAATGTATTAAAACTAGCCGTAAAGGCAGGGTAATTATTATGTCAAACTCTAAAGATATTATCTCAAACGTTGTTCCAAACAACTTTCAATACATTGATGTTGGTAGACAAGATCCACAGAAGAAACCGATTGAAGAACGTAAAGAACAATTTATAGAAATCTATAACTTGTTTGAACAGCCTGAAATTGAACAACAAGCAGATCGTTGTCTTGATTGTGGTAATCCATATTGTCAGTGGAAATGTCCATTGCATAACTACATCCCTGATTGGCTAGAACTAGCTAAACAAGGTCGTATTATGGAAGCGGCTGACCTTTGTCATCAAACGAATACATTGCCAGAAGTTTGTGGCCGTGTATGTCCGCAAGATAGATTATGTGAAGGTTCATGTACTATCGATGCAGACTTTGGCGCAGTAACGATTGGTAATGTTGAAAAATACATTACTGATACGGCATTAGCACAAGGTTGGAAGCCTGATTTAAGCGCTGTTGTTCCTACTGGTAAAAAAGTAGCAATTATTGGTGCTGGTCCTGCAGGTTTAGGTTGTGCTGATATTCTAATTCGTAATGGTGTAACACCGGTTGTTTTTGATAAGAATCCAGAAATTGGTGGCTTGTTAACGTTTGGTATTCCTTCATTCAAATTAGAAAAATCTGTAATGAGCCAACGTCGTGAATATTTTGAAGGTCTAGGTGTTGAATTCAAACTAAACACAACAGTTGGTAAAGATATTGATTTCTCAACGCTACAAGATGAATACGACGCAGTATTCTTAGGAATGGGTACTTATACTTATATCCGTGGTGGTTTTGTTAATGAAAGTGCTGATGGTGTATTAGACGCGCTACCATACTTAATTGGTAACACGAATAACCTAATGGGTTACACAGACCCAGAAAACCCATATACAAACCTTGAAGGTAAAAGCGTTGCTGTACTAGGTGGTGGTGATACTGCGATGGATTGTGTAAGAACAGCTATTCGTCAAGGTGCTAAAGAAGTACGTTGTGTATATCGTCGTGATGAAGCAAACATGCCTGGTTCAAAACGTGAAGTTCAAAATGCTAAAGAAGAAGGCGTTGAGTTTGTATACAACAGACAACCATTAGATGTTGTTGCTAAAGACGGGAAAGTCATTGGTGTTGAACTTGTTGAAACAGCAATGGGTAAGCCTGATGCAAACGGTCGTCAACGTGCTGAAACGGTTGAGGGGTCAGAATACGTATTAGACGTTGATGTAGTTATCATGGCGTTTGGTTTCAAACCAAATCCACAACCATGGTTTAAAGACTACAACATCAATGTTGATCAATGGGATCGTGTTATAGCTAATAGCTCTAACGTGCCTTTCCAAACAACGAACGAAAAAGTATTTGCAGGTGGCGATATGGTTCGTGGTTCAGATCTTGTTGTTACTGCAATTGCTGAAGGTCGTGATGCGGCTGAAGGTATCTTACAGTACCTTGATGTATAACTTTAAATAGATAGCGTTTATCTTAATAAAAGGCTCCTTCTGGAGCCTTTTTTGTTTTCTACTTTCAGTATTTCAGTTAAGATCCATTCACTAGTTACAATCATAAATCACATAAAGAGAACTGCATGAAAATAGGTATTATTGGTGCCATGGAGCCCGAAGTTGTTGTGTTACGCGACCGTATTGAAAACTTAACTACTAAAACTTATGCAGGTATGGCATTTCATTCAGGCACTATTGATGGCGTCGATGTAGTTGTATCACAATCTGGTATTGGTAAAGTAGCAGCATCAATATCTACTACGTTACTTATTGAAAAATACGCACCAGATTGCATTCTAAATACAGGTTCTGCTGGCGGCTTTGACGCTACATTAAATGTAGGTGATGTAGTTATTGGTACTGAAGTTCGTCATCATGATGTTGATTTAACAGTATTTGGTTATGAAATGGGACAATGTGCACAAATGCCAGCAGCCTACCTTCCACACCCAGAATTAGCGCGTGTTGCTGCTCAAGCTGCTTCAGCACCTAATGAAGATATACAAATAGTAGAAGGGCTTATTGCTACTGGTGATACATTCATGGCTGATCCGATAAAAGTTGAATACGCTCGAACAAACTTTCCAACAATGAAAGCTTGTGAAATGGAAGCTGCCGCTATTGCTCAAACATGTTATTTATTTGACGTACCGTTTGTTGTTATTCGTTCATTGTCAGATATTGCAGGAAAAGAAAGTGAATTAAGCTTTGATGAATACCTTGTCACTGCAGCAAAAAACTCAGCAGACATGGTTGTTGCTATGTTGCCTTTATGTGTTAAAGCGCAATTGAACTAAAGAATAGATTATGGAGCGTTGGCCTAATTTATTATCAAATGATGTAGAGTTATCGACACTCACTGGCAGACTATTAATATTATTGTTTGCTATATCACTTGAACATATTTTATCAATTAATGCTTCATACCACCCTGGCAGTTTATGGAAATTTATTGCCATAAAATTAGCAAGAAAATCAAAACTAAGACCACCAAAGCAGCAACAAATATCAGGCATGCTAAGTACAATTACATTGCTTACGTTTTCGTTAATTATTACCTATGCCATATTATCCTTTGCAACCTCCCCTTGGTTCTTTGAAGCGATTTTCATGCTATTGGTAATTAAAAGCACACCTCTTATTAAAAACTGTAAAACAATTTATATCCAACTGAATAAAGGTAAAAAAAGCTTAGCGAGAGAACAACTCAGCGATGTATGTATAAGAGACACTCAATCCTTATCAACGATGGGAGTTATAAAATCATGCATTGAGGGAACCATTCAACAGTTTTCATTACGTTATTTTATCCCTATAGTTGTTTACCTCGTTGGTGGAGCCTATTTTTTAGTTTTTTACGGGTTAACAATTTCATTAGCTCAATACTGGAACCCTAAAACAAAGTACTATCGTTTTTTTGGGAAAGACGTTAATGCAATAAAAGACATTATAACTCTGCCATTTCATTGTTTATTAGCCGTTCTAATAGCTGTATTGTTTGGATTTAAACATTTATCGCTTAAACGTAATTCATGGCACAGATTTGGTACTGGCGCGTTACTGGCAACGACAGCACGAGCAATGAATAGAGAATTAGGCGGCGCTGTTATCTACGATGATATTAAAAAACGACGTCCTAAAATAGGTACGACAATAAAACCAACACTTAATGACTTAAAAGACTTGTCACGCTTAATCAAACGACTACGACAATCTATTGTGTTGCTTATTGCTATGTTTACTCTAACTACTTTGTTACTCCCTTAAAGCTACTTCTTTCTTTTTAGGACAAAAATATGAAATTCATTTACGACGGACCTGAAGACGGGCCGTTATTTTTATTTGCTCACGGTGCAGGCGCTGATGCAAATTCAGACTTCATGACAAACATAGCCCAAGGGTTAGCAAAACACGGCGTAAGAGTTATCAGGTTTAATTTTCCTTATATGCAGCAACGTTTACTTGATGGCAAAAGACGACCGCCTAACAGAGCACCTCAACTAGTTGAGTTCTTCTCAGAGTTAATAACAAATATTGATAAGCCTGTGTATATTGGTGGTAAATCAATGGGTGGACGAATTGCTTCTATGGTTGCAGCACAAGGTAATGGAGCACTAAATGAAAAAATCCAAGGTGTAATTTGCCTAGGTTACCCTTTCCACCCACAAGCAAAGCCCGAGAAACTTAGGATTGATCATTTAACAAATATTATCGCTCCCTTATGCATAGTACAGGGCACCAGAGATAAATTAGGCTCGTTGGAAGATGTAAACAGTTACGAGTTAAACAAAGATATTGACTTTTTATGGCTAGAAGATGGAGATCATGACTTTAAACCACGGGTTAAAAGTGGATTAACTAAAGAACTATTAATAAATAAAATAATAAATAAATTGAACTTATTGATAAACATGAAAGTGTAATAACAAATAGTTACAAAATACATTACTTGTTGATAAATATATATAAAATATCCGTATCTACAACACACTTTTGATATGTGAAACTACAATCTATTTACAATAATTAAAAAACTGCTACTTTATACACAGATAACTAAATTGAATCCGATTAGAGAGGCAATTAGTTACATATTCCAAAATTAGAGAGAGATAACTATGTTTAAAAATAACAAAACGGCTAATGCTGTACGTTTAGCGCTGATTTCAGCTGCTACGTCAACATTATTTGCAATGCCAAGTGCATTTGCTGCTGAAGAAGAAGCTACAACAGAACGCGTTGAAGTAACTGGCTCACGTATTAAAAGAACAGATTTAGAAGGTGCTAATCCAGTACAAGTTATTACCAGAGAAGATTTAGTCTCATCTGGTATCACAAACATGGGCGATATTCTTCAAGAAATTCCATCTGTAGCAGGTGCAGGTACTAATACAGCTATTAATAATGGCGGTACTGGTGCTGTTCGTGTTTCTCTTCGCGGTTTAGGTGCAAGTAGAACATTAGTTTTACTTAACGGCCGTAGAATGGTTGCTTCAGGGACTGGGGCAAATAGTTCGGTAGATTTAAGTACAATACCAACTGCAATTGTTAAACGTGTTGAAGTATTAAAAGATGGCGCATCAGCTATCTATGGTTCAGACGCAATTGGTGGCGTAGTTAATATAATAACACGTGATGATTTCGAAGGTGCTGAATTTAATGCTAGTTATGATGTCGGCACACAAGAAGCTGATGGTGATACTACATCACTAGATTTTACAATTGGTTTTAGTGATGACAAAGGCAACGTTGTGTTCAATGCCTATTATGTTGACCAAGGCGAGCAAAAATCTGGAGATCGTGATTGGTCAGAATTCGATTTATCATTAGACTCTTTTACAGGTGAACGCAATAAAGGTGGATCATCAGCAGGGCCATGGGGAAACTATGGTGGTATAGATGATACATGTGGTTCAGTTACACATGGGGCAGCAAATGGCCCTGGACAATCAGACCCTACAGATTTTTCTAATCCTACAGGATATGATTGTTACGATGGCAGTGTCGATGCATATAATTTTGCGCCAGCTAATTTTCATCTAACACCACAAGAACGATATGGAATATTTGCTTCAGCAGCTTATCAATTAACTGATAATATTAATTTCAAATCTGAAATAAATTTTAACCGTAATACATCAACAACATTATTAGCACCTATTCCATTAGCACCACTTGCGTTCTTTGGTGTTGATGCTCCTTACTCTGCTGATAATTATTACAATATTAATTTTGGTCCTAAAAATGCAAATGGTGAAACAGTTGAAATCGCAGACTGGCGCCGAAGAGTTGTTGAAACTGGTGGTCGTGAAACATCATTCCGTGTTGAAACTGTACGTGCAATGATAGCGTTTGACGGTGAGTTTGGAGAAACGTGGGGTTGGGAAGCTAGCTATATTTTCGGGCGTAACGATGCTACTACCAACGCAGCTGGCGGTGTAAATTTTGATAAAGTAGCATTAGCAGTAGGTCCTTCATTTTTAGATACTACAACTGGCGATGTAGTTTGTGGAACTGTTGGTGCACCAATTAGTGATTGTGTATCTTTAAATACATTTGGTATACCAGGTACAGACACTGAAATAAGTCAAGAAATGCTAGATTACATTTCATTTGATGCACATGATTTAGGTGGTAATGAACAACAAATTATTTCAGCAAGTATATTTGGTGAATTATTTGACATGCCTGCTGGTACTGTAGGTGCTGCATTTGGTATCGAACATCGTGAAGAAAGTGGTTTTGATTTCCCTGATGCATTAATTGCTCTTGGTGTAACATCAGGTTCTTCACGCCAAGCTACGGAAGGTAGTTACGAAGTTGATGAAATTTATGCTGAAGCTAACATTCCATTATTAGATGGTGTTACTGGTGCTGAAACTTTAGAAGTCGATTTAGCAGTACGTTACTCTGATTATGATACATTTGGTGATACAACAAACCATAAAATTGGTGTACGTTGGGTTCCAGTTGATGGCTTAATTATTCGTGGTACTTCATCAACAGCTTTTAGAGCACCATCTACCTCTGATTTATTCGCAGGAAATTCAGATAATAGCCCACAAGTATCAGACTCTTGTCAAACGAATCCAACAACATTTTGTATCGCAGACGGTGTACCAGCTGCTGGTTTTACACCAATAGGTGATCAGCTTTCGTCAACTCGTGGTGGTAGCACTGATTTAACGCCAGAAGAAGCAGATATTGTTACTTTAGGTATCGTTTATAGCCCTGATTTTGTTGAAGGTCTATCTATGACTGTTGACTATTGGGACATTGAAATAACTAATGCTATTTCAACAATAGGCGAGCAACTTATATTAGATAAGTGTGCTCAGGAAGGCGTATTCTGCGACAAGATAACACGTCACGGTCCGGATAGTGTACTTTTCGGTAATTCATCAGATATTGATGATAGAACAACGAATGTTGGTGGTATTGATTCTTCTGGTTATGATTTCAATATTCGCTATGCAACTGAATTACCAATAGGTGATTTCAGAGTAAATCTAGATACAACTTATTACGACAAATATGACATCACACAAGCTGATGGAAGTGTTGTTGAAAATGCTGGTTTCTTCCGCCGTAGTGATGGTGATGGTAATTTCCCAGAGTGGAAAACTAATATTAATTTTAAGTTAACAAGTGATGACTGGTCAGCTGGTTGGGATATTCGTTATATAGGTGAAGTTGAAGAAGAATTTGACTTCGTAACAAGTGAAGATATAGGTAAGGTATTACCTAGATATAGAACAGAAGCTGCAACTGGTGGTTATAAAATATTCAGAGATATTAAATCACAAATAATTCATGATGTTCGCTTTACTTACTTCTTTGATAATATTACTGCAACCGTTGGTCTAGATAACGTATTTGATGAAGATCCACCGTTTGCTGCAACTGGATTTAATGATAATACAGATCCTAGAACTTACAGTACAAAAGGTAGACATATGTATGTTTCTGCTGGATTTAAGTTTTAATTAATTTAATCATTTATAATTAAATAAAAGCCAATAAATAGTAATATTTATTGGCTTTTTACTTGAGTTCTATCTTATCCTCCCATCAACTAATTCATGTTTTTTATCAAAACTTTATTTAATCTATTTTCTAATCATAACGCTACATTAAAACTTTATGGTATATTTCTTTCTTAATATAGTTTCTATTACTATAAGGATTAAATAGTTTCTAATGACGGATCAATTAATACAAAATACACAACATCGACGTGATGTTTTTCGTACATTACTCTTAATTATCAGCTTAGGGGGAATGAGTTTTTTCTTTGTTAATATTTATAGAGAAATCTACTTTTTAGCTGTATTTGAATTACTTTATAGTTTTTATTCTATTTTTATTTTATCAATAATATCTAGTTCACAATATTTTCAACGATGGGTATTAGCTTATATTATCCCTTTATTTACACTCATTCTTTATGCGTTAAC
>CALJMY010000054.1 GCA_937981905.1 uncultured Enterobacterales bacterium | reverse complement strand
GAATTAGACAAAGACGTACTTTATAAAATAACAAAGTTTGGTAGTGAAGGAAAAAATAAGAATAATAAAACTTACTACATGCTGTCAAATTCTGGTTTAAAAGATGAGTAAACTCTATAGTAAGTTCGATAAAATAAAACATTGATATAAAATTAGTAAGGCTAAAAATGGAAAATAAAGCAGGGCACTTGTATCATTTATCTAGAGTATTCTTTACTCGAAATAGATTAATTTTTATAAATGCTTCTTTAATAAAAATATTTAAATACTGAAGAATACCAAGCGTTAGATTTAACCTGTTTCGTTGACTTTATTGTATTAACGTCCTGATTAGTAATTGATTTTTCATTCATCAATTTTGTTTTCTTTCTTTCTAGACGTTCTGTTTTTCGATCATCAGCGGCATTCGCATTTTTAGCAAAACTTAATCTAGCAGAAGCTGACATGTCAGCATATAAACCGCCAGAACGAGGTTTATTAACCGTACTTTTACTTGAACCACCTGGGCTACTACACATAATTATCATCTCCAATGTTACATAATATAATAGACAGAGGATGCAGTAATAAACTTTCATTTAGACTTATGATCAATATTTATAGACACTTTCTTTGGGTAATATAAACTACGCATAATTCGTTAAGACATCTAATAATTAGCTGTCAAAAAATAGGTATAATCAATGAGCTCAGCGTTAAATGACCAAGCAGATATCATATTAAAACATTTAGATATCACACATTACATTGATGTTAATGCACCACAAGCAAAAGAAAAACAAGAAGCTAAATATACAATTGGTAAAGCATGTAACAAAGCTAGAGAAATTCTTTGTAGTGATGAAGCGTTCTTAGATTGGGTTTGGGAAAAAGTTATTCCTCAATGCCCAGTAAGTATTGAAGAAGTAACACCGAGTACGTTAATTTCATGGCGTATGATGCCAAAATTTGGCACATTAGAGCAATGTGAAATAGTCGGATTTACGCACATCTCTAAGTTATTACTTGATAAGAATTCAGAGATGAAAGCTGAAGTATTAAACATTCTTGCTAATAATGAACCAGCAAAAGCTAAGGCATTAATTAAGGCTGTACTTAAACCGGTTGTTGATTTCACACCAATTGTTGCTGATACTAAAAGTCTTTCTGATACTGTTGATAAAGCTAACAAATTATCAAAAGACGCACTAGTTGCTTTAGTTAAAGCAATGCATCAACAAATGATTAAATAGTAAGAAGATATATACACATTAACTTAGCGAGATAACTATTATTCAATATTATTTTGGATGTTATAGCGCTAAGTTAAGTTAAATTAGTTATTCATATTTACGCATCTCATTAGACAGTAATATACGTGTTGCTACGTAACTAGTGAGCATATGAGGTATGATTTATTATCAGATTTCACATAGCGTCGCCTGAAATACATTCAATTACGTACATATATTTTCAGCACCAGTAAATATTAGCTGCATGAAAGGTAGTGGTTAAAGACTTTGAAAGAATTAACAAACGATAGATAAAACAGTACAGTAAAAGTATTCGTCATTTAACGTAAAACGTTTACTATTTTAAATAACTATATATGCGCACAATCTATATTATGTTAAATAGATTTAATGTAATGATTAACTACGTAGTAGAGTTCAATGGTTATTACGTATCGTAGCAATATACAGTTCTATATAGCTTGCTACACTATGTCCAATACTTAAGAGTATTGGACATAGTGGTGTTTTTTATTATAATAAAGCTTTTAGATATTGGCTTTAATATAGATATGTTAGTTACACCATTAATCGATACTTTTGATAATGTGAAATCACAACGTCGTTCACTCACTAATAATGACTTGCATGATGACTATCCACAGCTCCATTCGTTTCTAATGTCAATTGAATCGAAGGTTCCTACTGCAAATACTGAATTATCGTTTGTGATGGAATTTCTTTATTTAATGGGACGTAAATCAAATGGTACCTATCTTAGGTTTCGCAATGAAGTTGAGCGCTGGTGCTTATATTGCTGGCAACATCACGAAAAAGGAATATTTGAAGTTACTCGTAAAGACATTGAATCGTATATTGATTTTGTCTATCAACCTGATAAATCTTGGATTGGTACTTCAGTTCAACAACGCTTTGTTATTAAAAATGGTCAACTATTATCAAATATTAAATGGCGCCCGTTTGTCGTTAAAATCGCTAAATCCCTCACTAAAAAAGATCCACTTAAACTGGCTGTTATTGATGAGTATCGACCATCACAAGAATCGTTAGTCTCAACATTTACTGTATTAAGTGTTCTCTATCAGCATGCACAAATGGAAGAAGTTTGTGATAAAAATTATGTGCCCGTTGTTAAGAAAAGCTGTCCTTACTTAATAAAACAAGTTCAACGTAAAACACCAGACACACTAAGCCAATTACAATGGGAATATGTGTTAGGTATTACTAGAGATACGGCAGATAAAGACCCTGCTTTTGAACGTAATTTATTCATTGTAGCAACGCTAAAAAGTTTATATTTACGCGTTTCTGAATTATCACAACATGCCAAATGGTCACCAACCATGTCTGATTTTTCAGTCGATAGTGACGGTTTTTGGTATCTAACAGTGTTTGGTAAAGGTAATAAAATCAGAGATGTAACGGTACCTTCGGCCTATATGCCATATCTAAAAAGGTACCGAGTTTATCGAGGGTTGTCTTCCCTACCCTCACCAGATGAAGATATATCAATGCTTAATAAGTTACGGGGTAATGGGAATTTAACTTCTCGTCAAATTAGACGTATTGTTGAACAAAGCTTTGATTTGGCTATTAATGCACTGCAACGTGACGATTTTGATGACGACGCTAATTACTTAATGGCGGCGACTACTCATTGGTTACGACATACTGGAGCGACTGAAGATGCTGGCAGTCGTCCTTTGAAGCATCTCGCCGATGAACTAGGTCACGCTTCTTCAGAAACAACCGATAAAAATTACATTCAAAGTAATATTAAAGACCGAGCAAGATCAGGTTTACTTAGAAAGGTTTAATGCTATAAACCATCAGTTATTATCGTTAATGGTTTATCTCAAGATGCGCTAAACCGTTTTTTATCTGCTGCACTTTAATCGGAGTAAAACGTAGAATCCTC
Organism: uncultured Enterobacterales bacterium; assembly: GCA_937981905.1. Taxonomy (GTDB): domain Bacteria; phylum Pseudomonadota; class Gammaproteobacteria; order Enterobacterales; family Psychrobiaceae; genus Psychrobium. The sequence continues at coordinate 39,819 of CALJMY010000054.1, read as the reverse complement.
TGATTACTTTGTTGGTTTGGACTATAAGTCGTATTTTCATCCGCCCATAGTACTTCGCTAGTGACCGTGATTTGTAAAACGTGACCGCTATTCCAATCACAAAATAACAAACTAGCTACTGGGTTTTTAAATAAGTTACCCATTGTATTAAAAAATCCATTACCGAAATAATCATCAATTAATAATTGTCCATCGTCGTTGATGGTAATAAAACCTCGTTCACCACCTCGATGAGAGTTATCAGTACCGCGATTATTTAAGCTTCTATCATCGTTAAAACTACTGGCGATAAAGAAAACATCAGCATTACTCACTAATTTTTTATCATCGTGACTTAATGACTTGTAAGTTGATGATGAAAAATTACCATAATAAGGATTTGCTTTAAATGTTCGTGGTTGAATATATTTAGGGCAATTTCCGTAACTTTGTAAAATCCTCAGTTCAATATTTTTTTGATTAATATCAGTAACTACGGCGTTAACGCGGTTACGCCTTTTTGTTTCAAAAACAACACCAACAAGACCAATTCTATCACCTACACTAAGATCCCCTATTACTAAGTCACCCATTGTTTGTTGCGTATTAATGATTAAGGTTGTTTGTGTTGGCGATTGAATAAATCCAGGGTCGCCAAATAATATGCTGCTATAAATATTTGAAGAGTAATCAGTATAACCAATAAATAACATAGACAATGATTGGAAGAACGCACGATGTTGATCTGGCATAAACTCACGTATAAATTTAGGGCCAATTTCGGCCATTCGTTCGTCCGTGCCAGCCATTTTTTGAACAGCTAATTCACCTTCGTGCCAAACATTTATTTGATCATCACTCATTGATTTACTAATTAACTCATTCATATAAATAGCCCTTTAGTCACAAATTAATTCTAGTCTTACTCCACCCGGAATCGTACACATCATATGATGAATTGGTAAGTCACCTAGTTGTTCTGGGGCAAATTCAATCTCGACATTATCAAGTGTTAATAGATGTTTATGTAAGTCTTTCAATTTTTCTAGATTTTCAATTTTGAGCGCAAAATGATGTAAACCAATATTTTTTGTACGGTCAAAAGGCACCATATTGTCAGCATTTTTAACTTGCCACAATGTTAACATAACAGTACCGTCTGAGATGAAAACCGCCGGATATTCAGGTACTTCACCTACTTGGTTGAAATTCATTTCTTCAATGAAAAAACGTGAAGTTTCTACAATATCAGGAACTGTTAAACCTAGATGATGAATACCTAAAGTAGTGATACTTTTTGCTGAATTAGTTGTTGCGCACATAATGGATAACCTTTATTTTACGTTTAATTTTATGTTCGACATAAGTAAACAGGTCTGTCTACCTAGTAATAATAGGTGAACAGAACTGTTTACGTCAAGTTAAAATTGGTATACTTTGCTAATAATCATCTATTGTTAAACTTAAAGCACAATTGAAAAGGTAAATAATATGCAACCAAGAAAGCAACATTTAGTCGACACGGCATTATTGTTATTTAACCAGCATGGTTATCACGCCACAGGAATTGATTTGATTTTAGCAGAATCTAAAGTATCTAAAGCAACGTTATATAAACACTTTAGAAGTAAAGATGAATTAATTTTAGCTGTTTTACAACAGAGACATACACAAGTGTTAGAAATGATTCAAACAAACATTGATGACGCTCATGACAAAGGGGAATCTGGAGTTTTAGCTATCTTTGATACATTCGATCACTGGTTTAATAGTGATAATTTCTTCGGTTGTAATTTTATTAACGCGACAGCTGAGTACACTAATGTCCTTGATCCTATCAATAAAATATCACTTGAACATAAACAAGCTATTGTAGATTTAATTAATAACGAATTAACGATTAAAGACGATATGAAAGCCAATCAGATTGGCTTGTTGATTGAAGGTGCTATTGTTATGGCTCATACACGTGGAATTAAACATTCAGCGTTAATTGCTAAAGAAATGGCCAAGCATTTAATTCACTAACGTTGAATATTCATGGCGTGGTGATATACGATCGTATTGTTTATTACCACTACCCATTAAATTTTATATCGATGATTTTTAACACTTAATCTTTATATTAATTTAATAACTATTCTTATAAATTCTTTCAAAATCTCTCCTAAAACTGCTAGTAAAACACAATATAAACTAATCCTTTCGTATTATTACCAACCCTTGTATCTACATCAGACTTGATCTAATTTTAATCTATTTTGCTACATACCTATCATGGCTCCTTGTTCAATTATTTCCATTATTAGTTTCAATTAGTTGTATGAATGTGTATAGTTTCAGTAATTACTGAAACTTCAGAAGATACAATTATTATGAAACTTGCAGCAAAAATAGAATCATTTGTAATGCATTGCGGTGAAATGGGTAGTCGTTGGGGCTTTAATCGTACGGTTGGTCAAATGTATGGATTGATGATTATTAGTGAAGAGCCATTAACCGCTGTAGAACTAGCAGAATCACTTAATATTTCACGTGGTAATGTAAGTATGGGTATTAAAGAACTCCAGTCTTGGCGTTTAATTAGTATCACTCACAAACCTAAAGATAGAAAAGAATACTATGCTCCAGCAGGACCTATTTGGGATATGGCTATTAGAGTATTCGAAGAGCGCCGTAAACGAGAAGTTGACCCTACACTTTCTCTACTTCGTGACAACTTGTTAGATGAGCCGATAACGAAGCAAGAAACATATGCTCATCAACAGATGTTAGAAATACACGACTTATTAGAAACAATTACCCAATGGGCTAGTGAATTACAAACGATGAATCCAGATAACCTACATACTTTAATGAAACTCGGTTCAGGAGTTAGTAAGGTTCTAGATATTAAAGACAAATTATTAAGTAACAATAGATAGGAGTTAGTCATGTTAGAAACATTAATGCTCTCTCGTATGCAGTTTGCTGCAAACATTAGTTTCCACATTTTATTTCCAACTATTACTATCGCGTTAAGTTGGTTTTTGGTGTATTTCAAAATACGGTTCAATATATCAAATGATCCAATTTGGATGCGTATGTATCGTTTTTGGGTAAAAATATTTGCCCTAACATTCGCTATCGGTGTAGTAACTGGCGTTACTATGTCATTTCAGTTTGGCACCAATTGGCCAAAATTCATGGAAACAGTAGGTAATATCGCTGGTCCATTATTGGGATACGAAGTACTAACTGCATTTTTCTTAGAAGCTTCATTTCTTGGCATTATGTTGTTTGGTATTAAACGTGTACCTCCTTTTGTCCATACAATGGCTACTTTTATTGTTGCTTTTGGTACAACATTATCAGCATTTTGGATATTAGCATTAAACTCTTGGATGCAGACGCCTCAAGGGTTTGAAATGATTGATGGTGTTGCTTACCCAACTGATTGGTTTGCAATAATCTTTAATCCGTCATTTCCTTATCGATTGACACATATGTTAGTGGCATCTGGTTTAACGGCGTCATTCTTAATTGCTGGCATCAGTGCTTATCGTTTATTAAAAGGTGATAACAAACGTGCTCCTTATAAAGCATTAAAAATCAGTTTATCTGCGGCGATGATATTAACGGTAACTCAAGTATATGTTGGTGATTTACATGGGCTAAACACGTTAGAGCATCAACCACAAAAAATAGCGGCAATGGAAGGCGTATGGGACACAAAAGAAGGCGTTCCCCTTTTACTATTTGCTGTAGTTGATGAAGAGAATCGTCAAAATCATTTTGAAATAGCTGTGCCTAATTTAGCGAGTTTAATTCTTACCCATGATGTTAACGGTGAAATTAAAGGATTAAATGAGTTTAAAGGAAATCATCCTCCAGTTGCCCCACTATTTTATGCATTTAGAATTATGGTTGGACTAGGGTTCTTAATGTTAACCGTTTCTTGGGTTTCTCGGATAATTCTGGCACGTAAAAAAGAATTGCCACGTTGGTTATTACGCGTGTTAGTTGTGATGACATTCTCTGGTTGGGTAGCCACATTGGCTGGATGGTATGTTACCGAAATTGGTCGTCAACCTTGGCTTGTAACTGGCGTATTAACAGTTAAAGATGCGGCAACCGATATTGCATCAGGTAATGTTTTATTCTCTTTAATCGCATATTTAATCATATATGTTTTAGTAATGTGGGCATATCTACATACATTACTTACGATGGCGAAACGTGCCATTGAAATTGAAGAAATAGATGATAGCCAAGATGAATATTATGGCCCCCATAAAATAGCTCCAAAACAAAGTAACGAGGTTTAATATGTTTGATAAAGATACTTTAGCAGTCATCTATGTCGGATTAATGGCATTAACTGTTCTGCTTTATGCCATCTTAGATGGTTACGATTTAGGTGTAGGCATGCTAATGCCTTTAAACGATGACAAACAAGCAGATATTATGATTGCTTCTATCGGCCCTTTTTGGGACGCTAACGAAACATGGTTAGTGATGGCAATTGGTCTATTACTTATTGCTTTTCCAGAAGCCCACTCTATTGTATTTAAGGCATTATATATTCCTACACTAGTGTTACTCATAAGTTTGATCTTAAGAGGAATTGCCTTTGATTTTAGAGCTAAAGCTGTTTTTACTCATAAACCTTTGTGGAATAAAGCCTTTAAATTTGGTTCTTTATTTGCATCTTTAAGTCAGGGTTACATGTTAGGTCAATTTATTGTTGGATTTGACCAAAGCGCCATAGGAATAGGTTTTAGTTTATTAAGTGCCGTTGGTGTCGCAATCGCATACACATTAATTGGTGCGGCATGGTTAGTTATGAAATGTGAAGGTGAACTACAAATGCGTTCAATAAAATGGTTTCATAAAGCTATTTTTATCAGCGGCTTAGGTGTTCTAGCTGTATCGGTTGTGAATCCTTTAGCTAACGCTGCTGTATTTGATCGGTGGTTAAGTTCTCCAATATTTTGGAGCTTACCAATATTATGTGCTGTATGTTTTGGTATAGCATTATTTGAAATTAATAAGATGATAACTAGAAAAAGTATTGATGCGAATGACGATCAACGATGTTGGACACCTTTCGTACTAACCACTATTATTTTTATCCTGTGTTTTGGAGGAATAGGATTAAGTTTCTTTCCTTACATTGTGCCAGGGACATTAACTATCTGGGAAGCAGTTGCAGCACCACAATCACTTAACTTTTTGTTATGGGGTGCGATGATTGTTATACCTACCATTATTTTATATACAATTTATTCTTATAAAGTATTTTGGGGTAAAGTGTCACCTTTACAGTATTATTAAACATTAATATCTAAAATAAAAAAGCCGCTATATCAAATTGATATAGCGGCTTTTTTTATATTCATGAGTCTATAGACTCATGACATTAATCTACTTCAACCATTGGACGGTCTTGATCTGTCCATTTAATGTGGTATTTTTTACCTAAAGGCTTGTCTACACGTTCAAATGTATGAGCGCCAAAATAATCACGCTGACCTTGTAACAAACTAGCTGGTAAATTTTCTGTACGGTATGAGTCGTAATAAGCTAGCGCTGAACTAAACGCCCCACACGGAATTCCAGTAATAGTTGCGTGTGAAATAGCTTGGCGCCAGTTATTTTGATATTTCGCGATTTCGCCAGCGAAATATTCATCTAATAACAAGTTACCTAAGTCACTGTCACGGTCATAAGCGTCGGTAATTTTTTGCAAAAATGCGGCTCTGATAATACAACCAGCACGCCAAATTTTAGCAATACCGCCAAAATCGATTGGCCATTTTTGTTCGCGAGCAGCCAATTTAATTAATTGGAAACCTTGTGCATATGCAACAATCTTTGAACAATAAAGCGCATCATGAATTTGTTCAATACATTGAGCTTTTTCAGATTCTTTTACTTGTTCAACATTAGGTCCGACTAAAAAGTTAGAAGCACGAACACGAGCGTGTTTTAATGTCGATAAAGAACGGGCAAATACAGATTGTGCAATAGTTGTAGCTGGAGCACCAATTTGTAATGCACTAACTGCAGTCCATAAACCAGTACCTTTTTGCCCTGCTTTATCTAAAATGATATCAACAAGTGGTTTACCAGTTTCGTCATCAAAATGCTCAAGGACTTCACTGCTAATTTCAATAAGGTAGCTGTTTAATACACCTTTGTTCCACTGCCTAAATACCGCAGCAATTTCAACAGGCGTCATTGCTAGGGATTCACGCATGATATGATACGCTTCACAAATCATTTGCATATCGGCATATTCAATACCGTTATGAACCATTTTTACGTAATGACCAGACCCAGCAGGACCGATGTAAGTTGCACAAGGTTCACCAACCGTAAGCGGTTGAGTATGATGTGTACGTTCTAATGCACGACCTGTTTCAGGTTCTACTTTAGCAGAAATTGCGTGCCAAACAGGTTCTATTCTAGCCCATGCATATGGGTCGCCACTTGGCATGAGTGATGGGCCAAAACGTGCACCGACTTCACCACCGGAAACGGCCGTTGTAAAGAAGATGAATTTACCCTGGTAACGTTTTTCACGTTCTATAGTATCAGTCCAAAGACTGTTACCTGTATCAACTATTATATCGTCAGCTTTGATACCGGCATCAATTAATTTTAAACATACATCATCAACAGCAGAGCCTGCTGGTATTGATAAAATGATTAAATGTGGTGCCTTAAGCTTACTCAGTAGTTGAGTATAAGATTGGCAAGCGATAATTCGTGGTTCTTGTTCGCCACGTTCTAGCGCATCTTCTTCAATTAAATCATCAATACGATGATGATCTAAGTCAAATCCTGCAATTTTGTACCCATTATCTGCAAGGTTGAGGGCAATATTCTTCCCCATAACACCTAAACCAATAAATCCGATATCACATAGCGCTTCTTGTTCTGCCATTTTATATATCCTAGACCAACCAAATTAAATTGCGCGGCAGTATAACGTAAATAAGCGAGCAATAAAATTACAACCGCCATAATTATCTAAACTAATTTGTAATTAAATAATGTGTGCTAGATCTTATAAAAATAAATATTTTATGTTCTATATCTCATGTTACTAACAATATTGATAAATTAGCAGTCTAATTAATTATTCATTGTTGTTGATAATAATTTAGTAGTTTTTTGCCATTAATCGCGGTTATATTATGAATATACTAACGAGTAGAATATGACTATGGCACACATTTTAGAATTAGATTTTATGCTTTCTTTACTTAGCTTATTTGGTATTGCTGTTTTTGCGGTATCTGGTGCACTTGATGCCGCTCGAAAAGGCATGGATATATTAGGTTTCATTCTCATTGGAACTGTCACCGGTTTAGGTGGTGGAACCATTCGAGATATTCTTTTAGGTAATGTACCCGTCTATTGGATAATGGACGCAACTTATGTTGGCTTATGTATTTTCATGTCGATAATTACGTATTTTATTGCCCCTAAGCTTGCTTCACGCGCTAAAACATTAATTTGGATGGACGCGCTTGGTTTATCATTATTTTGTGTAACTGGTACACAGATTGCGGCAACTGCAGGCGCGCCACCTTTAATTTCTATTTGTATGGGTGTCGTAACAGCATCTTTTGGCGGTATTATTAGAGATGTTTTATGTGGCTATGATTTAATATTAGGTAATCGTGAGTTTTATGTAACAGTTGCGGTTGTTGGTGGTTCTACTTATGGCATTCTTCATTGGGTAGGAGCAGTTGAAAGCCTTGCGATGATAGCTGGTATTTTAGCGGCTTTTTCATTACGATCAGCCGCTATTATTTGGGGATGGTCATTGCCCTCTTATCAAGAGAAAAAATAACCAATAACTAGTTATTACAGGTTAATAACTAGTTTATTTAATTCAAACTCTTCATCCATTAACTTACCGATAATATTATCACCGCATAAATGATGTGCGTATTGCATATGCAAACAACGCACTTTTGTCCAGTTTGTAATCCCGCCAATACCGTACTGATCAAATAATTTAATAAATCCCAGTTCTTCTAGACGAGATTTATCTTCAGGTAACATAGCTTCCCAACGGTCTTTAACATATTGCTCATGATTGCCATGAAATATTTCACGTAACTCTGGCTCATCCATAATGCGTTGTTCAATATGTTTCGTCCAACCACTCGTTTCAATTTTATTAATCGCTTTGTGTAGGTCTTTAGAACACAACCAATACATTGTTGGAAATGGTTTATCTGCAACTAGACTTCTTGTTTGAAGCACCGTTGGTACTTTATTTATTGTTTGATGTGCAATTTTAATAATACCGCGTGGTATACGCCCCAATTGCTGGGTAATTATTTCAAGTTCTTGTTCTGTAAGTTGGCAATTTGACATGATGTTGTTTTTCGAGTCTGTAAATGAGGTAATTATACCTCTATTTTTAACGTTTATGACTGTTATTATTCCAAGATCTGGTAATATTCTTTTTTTGATTACATGATCTATAGGATTATTTGTGCAATTACGTGCTGTTAATAAAGACCAATATCGAAGTAGATTAAGAAATACGACATTTGCAGTAATCATTATTCTACTGGGTGGCTCTTTACTATTATCTGCATTATTCATAGAGTTGGTTGGCGGTAATAAAGATAGTAACTTCAATTTAAATCTATCAGCCGTATTTATCATGCTTATATTTATTGCGCTGTTTTTTATCAACGTTAAGAAAAAACCTTACTTTGCTGATATGTTTTATGTTTGGCAGGTAAAATTTGAGCTGTCACATATCCAACGAAAAATTAAGCACGTTGAATTAGCTGCTAAAAGTAAAAATGATGTTGCACTAGATATATTGGCTTATTATTATCAAGCAACACATCAAATATGGTCATTAGATGATAATACTTTAACAATTGAAGAATTTATTGTTAAAGAGAATAAATTTAAAGACTGGGTATCACAATCTACTTATACACCAAATTCTGATATGTATAAGCGTCAAAACCTACAACAATTTAAATAATTAAGGGGTTATAGTGCATCAATTAACCAATGAACAAGAACAACAATTATCATCATGGCTTGTCGATCAGGCACCTAGTCAGACATTGTGTTTGAATGCTGTTAAGGGTTTTTTCTTCGCAGTTATTGCAAGTCCTGATCCGATTGATGTTAATGAGTGGTTGCCTCTCATTTTTAACAATCAAACCGACGATATCCCTGATGAAATAACCATGGCATTAGCCCAACTTTACAATCATACCAGTGATTTGATATTTGAAGAGGGATATAAACTTCCAGAAGTGACTGAATTTTCAGATATGATAGAAGCTAATTTTCTAAGTGGTCATCCATTACATGAATGGTGCTACGGATTTGCATGTGGTGTGAATTTCTATTCCAATAAATTGCTTGATAACATGACCGAGTCAAGTGAGATATTAGAAACTTTTACATTAGCAATAATGGCTATGACATACTTTGCTGATCGTCAAGTTGCTCAAGAAGTTGTTGATAGTCAAGATGATAGTAATATCATTGTTTTCTCTCCTATTATGTACTCAATGATTAATGATTTAGCCCCTAATTTTGCTGATATCGTTGAACAAGCAGCATTAAGTACGGACTTGTATGATGGAGACGATGCTGGTGAATGGGGAGAAGAGTAAACATTTGCTTAAAAGACATGCTATTATTTGACAATAATTAAATAAAAAAGGATTCATTATGCATTTAGACTTAGATATACATAATTATTACGAAAAATTAATGGTTATGCACTTAGTAACAACTAATGAATACGCTGATTTTGATAAAGAATTTATGGCCGATGTTTGTTGTCTTGCTTTAACACGTCTACCTGCTAGATATATTAGGCATGAAATTGACATGTCTTTTTATTTAAGCTCGGACGATAGAATGCAAATGAATCATGAAGTGTCTGAAGCAGTAAAAGCGGCTGTGCAATACTTAACAGATCACGATAATAGGCCTAGCGCTTAACATCTATTATTTGGCTAAAGACTTTTCTTTGGCCTTGTTGCATCCAAACAATATTTAATCGCCATTGCATTTTTGGTAAAGCACAGGCTCCAACAAGCATTTGTGCTTTAAATTCCTTAAAACTGTCATCTTCTTTAAAGATGACGGGAATAACACCCATATCCATAGAAACAGATTCAAGCTTACTTGAAATAATGGTCACTGATTTAGGAAACATTAAATCAATTTCAAATAACGTTTCTGCATTAATTTCCACCGGGATTTGAATAGTAATATCATCAGTTTTAATTTTCTGTGTTTTAATACTGAGTTCTTCCTCTACGATAGGATCTTGGCAAGCACCTAAAAACAATAACGTTAAAAATATATACTTTTTCATAGTAATTCCTGTTTAAACACAATGAATTATACCTATAAAATTTAAACTATCCGCATATAAAAACATCAACCTCTCTTTTTTTTACACTTTTTTAGATTTTTAGCTGACTTCAAATTTATCTTTGATCTAAATCAAGCTACAATAATAGTGTTGTAATGTATGATATAGCTGAAATTAAATAGGTGCGCCCGTAAAGCTACTATTTAATATCAGTAACGGTCCTAAATATTAATATCATAATATTTAGGTTTTAAGCCGAACATGATAATTCGGTATTCACAAGCACATGTAAGCACTGGAAGCATAAAGATGACTCACACTAGTCCATCACACGCTGATTATAACTACACTGTTGTTCGTCAATTCGCGATTGCCACTGTTATTTTGGGAATCTTTGGAATGGCGGTTGGGGTTTTAATAGCAGCACAGTTATACTGGCCGCAATTAAACTTCAATACACCTTGGTTAACGTTTAGTCGGTTACGTCCGCTACATACTAACTCTGTTATTTTTGGTTTTGGTACAAGCGCATTATTCGCAACGTCTTATTACGTTGTTCAAAGAACCTGTCAAGTAAGATTGTTTAGCGACAAACTTGCGCGATTTACTTTTTATGGTTGGATGGCAATAATTGTTTCTGCAGTTATTACACTACCTCTTGGTTATACTTCATCTAAAGAATATGCTGAGCTTGAATGGCCAATCGATATTGCGATTGCTGTTGTTTGGATAGCTTACGCTGTTAATTTCTTTGGAACATTAATCAAACGTAAAACTTCACATATCTATGTGGCTAACTGGTTTTATGGTGGTTTCATCTTAGTTGTTGCTGTTTTACATATAATTAATAGTGCAGCAGTGCCAGTTGATTGGTTAAAATCTTATTCTGCTTACGGTGGTGCTACTGATGCTATGGTTCAGTGGTGGTATGGTCATAATGCTGTTGGTTTCTTACTAACTGCTGGTTTCTTAGGCATGATGTATTACTTCGTACCTAAACAAGCTGAACGTCCAATTTACTCATACCGTTTATCAATTGTTCATTTTTGGGCATTGATCGCTTTATACATTTGGGCTGGTTCTCATCATCTTCATTACACTGCTCTACCTGATTGGACTCAAACAGTTGGAATGGTAATGTCTATTATCTTATTTGCTCCGTCATGGGGTGGTATGATTAATGGCATAATGACGTTGTCTGGTGCTTGGCATAAACTTCGTACAGATCCTATTTTACGCTTCTTAATTGTTTCTCTTTCATTCTACGGTATGTCTACGTTTGAAGGCCCTATGATGGCAATTAAAACGGTAAATGCATTATCTCATTATACTGATTGGACTATTGGTCATGTACATTCTGGTGCATTAGGTTGGGTTGCTATGGTTTCTATTGGTGCTTTATACCATATGATCCCTCGTTTATACGGTAACACTAGAATGTATAGTAAATCATTAATGAACAAACATTTTTGGTTGGCTACAATCGGTACTGTTCTTTATATCGTAGCAATGTGGATTTCAGGTGTTACACAAGGGTTGATGTGGTCTGCTGTTAATGCTGACGGAACCTTGACATATAGCTTTGTAGAAAGTGTATCTGCCTCAAAACCATTTTACTTAATGCGTGCAATTGGTGGAGCATTCTTCTTAACTGGTATGTTAATCATGCTATACAACGTTATTAAAACAATTACTGCGCCTAATGGCTCATTAATTGAAGAAGAAGCATAAGGAGCTTATGATGTTTAAAAAGTTTAACCATGAACTCGTTGAAAAAAATGCTGGTTTGTTAGGTGTTTTTACTATCTTAGCGATTAGTTTCGGTACATTAGTAGAAATCACACCTAATTTGTTTCTAGAAGAAACAAATCGCCCTATTGATGGCATGACACCAATGACTGCCCTTCAATTTGAAGGCCGTGATATATACATCCGTGAAGGTTGTGTGCAATGTCATTCACAAATGATTCGTCCATTTCGTCATGAAACTGAACGTTATGGTCATTATTCATTAGCAGGTGAATCTGTTTGGAATCATCCTTTCCTTTGGGGTTCTAAACGTACTGGTCCTGATTTAGCTCGTGTTGGTGGTCGTTACAGCGATGCATGGCATGAAGCTCATTTAATGGACCCACGTGATGTTGTTGAAGAATCTAACATGCCAGCTTTCCCTTGGTTGGCAGAAAATACGTTGGATGGTGAGCTAACGGCTAAAAAATTAAGTATCTTTAAGAATACTTTTGACGTTCCGTATACTGATGCTGATATCGCTGGTGCTAAAGAAGCCGTTGCAGGTAAAACTGAGCTTCAGGCATTGATAGCATACCTTCAATCACTTGGTACTAACTTAAAATAGGAGTTCCCATGGATTACGGTACATTTAGAGGCATCGTAACAGTGGGAATGCTGATTTTGTTTATCGGCATTTACGCTTGGGCTTACAGCCCGCGACGCAAAAAAAGCTATGATGAAGCGGCAAATCTTGTGTTTGCTGATGAACAATTAAAACAGAAAGATAAAAATCAGGAGCAAAGTACACATGAGTAACTTCTGGAGTGCTTGGATTATAGCTGGATCACTTATTGTCGTCTTTGGCAGTGCGTATTTATTACGTATGGTTATTGTTGACAAAATGGGTGAAGAAGGCAAACAAATGCCTCATGAATTTGATGGTATTGTTGAAATGAACAACCCACCACCAAAATGGTGGACTATTATGTTCGCTATGAGCATTGTGTGGGGATTAGGATATTTTGTATGGTACGGCCTTGGTGGTTATGAAGGTATCGTAGGCTGGAAAAGTGCAAATAAAGCACATTATTCTCTAGCGTCTGTTAACAAAGCTAACGCTGAAACGCGTGCTAATAACAGTATCAATCAATACATTAATGAGATGGACGCGGCTGATGCAGTTTACGGTAAAACGTTTGCTAAATATGCGGCTCAATCTGTTGAAGAGTTAATGGAAAATGATGAAGCGCTAGAAGTAGGTCAACGTTTATTCATACAAAACTGTGCACAGTGTCATGGCAGTGATGCTCGTGGACAACGTGGATTCCCTAATCTTACTGACAATGATTGGCTACATGGTGGAAGTTTCAGTAAAATTAAAGAAACTATCATTCATGGTAGAAACAGTCGTTCAATGGTTTCTTGGACTGCTGCACTTGGCGGTAAAGAACATGTTGATAACGTAGTAACATACGTACGTAGTTTAAGTGGTCGTAAGGTTAACGCTAAAGATGCTGCTGCCGGTAAACTTAAATTTGGCCTTTGTGCAGGTTGTCATGGTGCTGAAGGTAAAGGTAATCAAAGCCTTGGCGCGCCTAATCTAACTGATAACATTTGGTTATACGGTGGCTCAACTGCAGCGATTACTGACTCAGTAAGTAATGGTCGTATTGGTGTTATGCCAGCATGGGGTAAAATATTGGGTGAAGATAAAGTTCACGTAATATCTGCTTATGTTTACAGCTTATCTAATAAAAAATAATTTTATTAGATGTGTAGCCCTAACGAGTAAAATTGACTAGGGCTATATAAGGCTTCGCTTAGCGAAGCCTTATTTTTTTAAAGTGTATAACCGTTAGTAAATTTTATTGTAAATTAACGCCTATATATTTAATCGATGGAGAATTTTGTGAGTGATATCGAACCTTGGTATAAACAATTTTGGCCTTGGGTCTTAATCTTTTTACCGTTATGTGCTGTTGTTGCGAGCGTAAGCACTCTATTTATCGCTATTGAAAATAAACCAGATATGATTGTTGAAGATTATTACAAAAAAGGTAAAGCAATTAATGTTGACTTGAGTCGTTTGGATAATGCTTATCGCCTTGCTTTAAAATTTAGTTTAAGTGTTGATGGTAACAAAATTAAATTGGTACAAACTTTTGGCGAACCTCAATCTGCAGCACTTCGTTTAAAGTTTATTCATCGCACATTAAAAATTAATGATTTTGAACAACTACTAACAGCAAATGCCAATGGTGAGTACACATTCAACTTACCCAAACCATTAGTTGGTAAATGGACTATACAACTAGAATCGTTTGATGCTAAGTGGCGCATTCAAACCGTTGATAAGTTTCCTAAAGAAGAATTAACAATGCTTGATTCTGTTGCTAATCATTAATGTCATCAACACTATTAGATTGCTTTCATTGTGGTGAGCCTATTCCAAAAAGCTTCACATTACAGGTTAAGATTGAAAATGTTGACCAAAGTATGTGTTGCCACGGGTGCGCCGCTGTTGCAGAAACAATTGTAAGCAATAATTTAACTGGTTATTATCGACATCGCACTGAAAAAAGCGTCAAAGGCTCTACGCTTATTCCTCAAGAATTATTAAATTTACAATCGTATGATCTAACCGAAATCGAGCAAGAATTTACCCAAAGCCATGGGAGTACTAAAGAAGTTATTCTGACGGTTGAAAATGTCACTTGTGCTGCATGTGCTTGGTTAATTGAACGAAAACTTGGTACATTAAGTGGTATTGAACAATGTAGCGTCAATACTTCTAGCGCAAGACTTAGCTTAAAATGGCAAAGTAAGCAATTAAAACTAAGTGATATACTACTAGCGTTGGCTCAAATTGGTTACAAAGCTTATCCATTTAAAGCTGATGTTGCAGAACAGAATGAAGTCGCAGCCACCAAGGCTTATTTAAGACGTTTAACAGTTGCCGGACTTGCAACAATGCAAGTGATGATGTTTGCAATGGCCAGTTATTTTGATGTTATTGGCAGTGACGGTGATGGCAGTTTAAGTAACGGCCTGAATGATTACTTCCGTTATATTAGTTTGTTACTTGCCCTACCCGTTGTCTTTTATTCAAGTACTCCTTTTTATAATAATGCACTCTCTGCCTTATTTGCTAAGCGTTTAAATATGGATGTCCCTGTTTCTATTGCGATATTTTTAGCTTTTATTGCCAGTGCTTATGCAACTATTACAAAACAAGGTGATGTGTATTTCGAATCTGTTTGTATGTTTGCATTCTTTTTATTACTAGGAAGATACCTTGAGCAAATTACAAAAAGAAAGGCGGCTCAATCAAGTAGTAATCTGTTAAAATTAATTCCATCGATTGCCACACTTGTTGAAGATGATGCTTATATACAAATACCCGCAAAATCCTTAACATTGGATCAAATTGTATTAGTCAAACCTGGAGAAATAATTCCGGCTGATGGCATTATTATTAAAGGCGAAACACAATGTAATGAAGCTATATTAACCGGTGAGCAATTACCTGTTAATAAAACTCTTGGTGATTGGGTTTTTGCAAGTACGGTTAACCACGATCAAACGATTGAAATTTGTGTTAAGCATGAACGCAGTGATCAACTGATCTCCAAAATTATTGCGCTGCAAGAACAAGCTGTTATTGATAAACCTAAACTTGCGACGCTTGCCGATAAACTGTCTCAATATGTTGTGATAGGAATTTTAGTCTTATCAATCTCAACATATCTTGGTTGGTGGTTAGCTGGGAATGATGACGCATTATGGATCGCGCTAGCAGTATTGGTAGCGACCTGCCCTTGTGCACTAAGTTTAGCCACACCATCGGCTTATACGGCTGCATCTAGCCAGTTACAACACTTAGGTTTATTAGCAAAACAAGGTAGTGCTCTTGATACATTGACGCAGCTAACACATATTAATTTTGATAAAACAGGGACATTAACTACTGGTCAGTTTGCTATTAAGCATATTGATTCGATGGGCAACAATGAAAATGAAATTTTCGCCATCATTGCTGCCATAGAATCACAATCTACCCATCCTATCGCGAATACTTTTAAACCTTACCTCGATAATACTTATGAAGTTGATAATGTTACAAACTTTCCTGGTGGCGGCTTATCTGCAACAGTCAATAATGAACAATATTTTCTAGGTCATCATCAATTTGTTTCAAACAACATCCCTGCAAATGATTATGTTTTGGCTGATAACTTCGACAACAATGTCATTATCTATTTAGCAACAGCTAAAAACATTATTGCTAGTATCTCGCTTAATGATGATATACGCACCGAGAGTGAACCTCTTATTAATAAATTAAAATCAATTGGTATAACAACTACATTATTAACGGGTGATAATTCCTTAAACGCAGACTCTGTAGCACAAAAGCTAAATATAGATAATATCGCTAAAGGACAGAGTCCAAAAGATAAGTTAACTTACTTAAAAAACTTACAAGACAAAGGCGAAATCGTAGCCATGTTTGGTGATGGTGTTAATGATGCCCCAGTTCTCAGTCAAGCTCACTTGTCTTTTGCAATGGGCACGGGTGCTGATATCGCAAAATCATCAGCTGACATCGTTTTACTGCATGATGATTTATCTAAAATTGGTCAAGCGATTACGCTCGCAAAAAAAACAAAACGTATTATCATACAAAACTTTTGTTGGGCAATTGGTTATAATTGTACAGCACTACCCTTTGCTATGGCTGGTTTGTTACCGCCTTATATTGCAGCAATTGGTATGTCGCTTAGTTCAATTATTGTAGTGTCAAACTCATTACGTTTATTAAAGGACAAATAATGAATATTATCCTTATTCTTATTCCTATAGCTATTGCTGTAATTTTAATTGCTGGCTACGTATTTTTTTGGGCCGTTAAAAGTGATCAGTTCGAAGACTTGGACCGTCAAGCATCTAATATATTATTCGATGATGATATTGAAACAAGCACTGAAAACAACAAAGGTGTCGACACCATAAGCAAAAACGATGAATAATGAGTATGATTTTTCGGCTGCTTTAGTCATTGGTTTTTTAAGCGCAGGCCATTGTCTAACTATGTGTGGTGGAATTGTTGGCGCCTTTTCAACAAATTTGCCATTACATCACCGTATGAGTCCAAGACATAAAATATTATATATTTTATCGTACAATATAGGCCGTATTACAAGTTATGTGTGCGCGGGTGCCTTAATTGGTTATTCAATTAGTTACTTTTCAATTAAATCGTCTGCAGTACTTTATTTCGTTCAGTTTTTTGCTGGTTTTATGCTTGTTGCAATCGGTTTATATTTAGCTAATGTTATTAATCTTATTAGAAAAACTGAGGTTATTGGTAAGTTCTTATGGCCGATTATCTCACCCTTTGCACGACGTTTCGTTCCTTTTAAATCACCGCTAAGTGCACTTCCCTTTGGCATTATATGGGGTTGGTTACCTTGCGGGCTTGTTTACAGTGTTTTAACTTGGTCGGCAGCATCAGGTAGCGCAGTTAGTGGCGGATTAATTATGCTTGGTTTTGGACTTGGTACTTTGCCAGCAATGATTTCAATCGGCTACTTTTCACAACAACTTAATAGATTCATTAATAAACCTTATGTTCGTTTTACTTGTGCATTTATCATTATAGGTTATGGTTTATATTTGATTTATAATGTATTTATGAAGTTTATCAGTTGAACATAATCAATTAACTTTATATGGTATGATACAAAAATAGTATTATATTCATATATAGGATAGTTAAATGAATAGTAACTCAAAATCTAGTGCTAAAGGTATCCATTGCCATAGTTGTAGTATGTCAGACCTTTGTATTCCTTTCTCTCTTAATAACTCAGAAATGGAACAACTGGATAATATCATTGAGCGAAAAAAACCAATTCAAAAAGGCCAATTGATTTGTAATGCTGGCGATAAATTACAATCGATATTTGCTATTCGTTCTGGCAGTTTTAAAAGTTACTCGTTGTCAAATAATGGTGATGAACAGGTTGTATCATTCAACCTTGCTGGTGACATTGTAGGTTTTGATAGTATTGGTCGAGGCGTGCACCAAAGTTTTACTGTCGCGTTAGAAACCTCAATGGTCTGTGAAATTCCCTATGAAACAGTAGAAAAACTCTCCGGTACAATGCCTCGATTACGTCAACACATGATGCGTTTAATGAGCGATGAAATACTTGATGACCAAAAAATGTTGATGTTACTTAGTCAACGTAATGCAGAAGAACGGTTAGCCAGCTTTATTAGCTTGTTGAGTGAACGTTATGGTAAAAGAGGTTTATCGACTAAAGAATTTAGGCTAACGATGACTCGCGGTGATATAGGTAAATACTTAGGGTTAACTGTTGAGACAGTATCACGATTATTTGGACGATTAAAAAAGAATAATATAATTGAAGTGACTGGTAACTATGTAACTATTGTTGATAAACCTGGGCTTGATCTTATTGTTGGCGTTTCAGATAAATAGCGCTTATAGCAATAAGTATAAAAACCGATAATTTATCGGTTTTTTTTGATCTAAATTCTCTTTTTATTATCGATTACTTGGCATACTATTAATAAGTAATCTTAATGCGAGGAATTAATGATGATGGAATATAAAAACCTGTTAGTCATGGTAGATCCAACAAAAGATAAACAAATAAGTTTACAGCGTGCTATTTTTCTAGCACGAAGTTATGGCGCAAAAATTACCGTATTATTAGCAGTTTACGATTTATCTTATGAAATGACTTCTATGTTATCTCAACAAGAAAGACAATCCATGCGCCAAGTCGTTATGGCACAACATAAAGAATGGTTAGATGATATAGTCAATCAATATAGTGACATTCTAATTCAATCTCATGTTGTTTGGCATAACAGACCTTTTCAAGCCGCCATTGACCAAATCAAAGCGCAAAGCCACGACCTCTTAGTTAAATCGACTCATAATCACGACAAATTAAAATCTATTATATTTACCCCAACAGACTGGCATTTATTACGTAAATCTCCTTGTGATGTATTATTGGTCAAAGAACATGACTGGCCAGTAAATGGAACAATAGCAACAGCAGTTAACTCCGTTAGTGAGGATAGTGATCATATCAATTTAAATCATAAAGTTTTACAACATGCAGTAGACATGGCCAAAGTAATCAATGCTAATGTAAAAGTTATTAACGCCTACCCAGGAACACCAATGAATATTGCGATTGAGGTCCCTGAGTTTGATACTACTGGATATAACGAATCTGTTAAAAATCATCATCAAGACAAAACAATTGAATTAGCGCAACAATTTAATTTAGATCCAGAGCAATGTATTATTAATGAAGGGCTGGCTGAAGAAGTTATTCCAAGAGTGACGAAAGATTTAGATGCCGAATTAGTTATTATTGGAACAATTGGCCGGACAGGTTTATCAGCTGCATTTATTGGTAATACAGCTGAGCATATTATTGATTCAATTAATTGTGACCTATTAGCTGTTAAGCCCGAAAATTTTCAATGCCCTGCTTAATGATTGGTATTTAACGAATGGTCGCTTATAATAGCGACCTTTTTATTATTTGAATTTTACTCATGCAAAGCACTCAACATTCTCCGGTCGATAATAATCCACAAGCACTGAAAAAATTAGACAAAAAATTGTCACGCGGCGTCGGCAAAGCAATTAGTGATTTCAATATGATTGAAGACGGCGATAAAGTAATGGTCTGTGTTTCTGGTGGTAAAGACAGCTATGCAATGCTTGATATTTTAATGTCATTAAAGAAACGAGCGCCTATACATTTTGATATCGTTGCAGTAAATCTTGATCAAAAACAGCCCGGTTTCCCTGAACATGTGCTACCAGAATATTTAGAAAGTATAGGTATTGAATATTTAGTGGTGGAAGAAGATACTTATTCAATAGTGATAGACAAAGTTGAGCCAGGCAAAACAACGTGTTCTTTGTGTTCAAGGATGCGTCGTGGAATTTTATATCGTACTGCTAAAGAAATTGGTGCAACCAAGATTGCTCTGGGTCATCACCGTGACGACATGCTTGAAACGATGATGTTAAATATGTTTTATTCAGGGAAGTTAAAATCAATGCCACCAAAGTTAGGCAGTGATAATGGAGAACATATTATTATTCGACCTTTAGCTTATTGTGTTGAAAGTGATATTCAAAAATTTTCTGACCTTAAAAAATTCCCTATCATTCCGTGTAATTTATGTGGTTCTCAAGATAACCTTCAACGTCAGGCCGTTAAAGGGATGCTTAATGATTGGGCTCAGCGCTTTCCTGGTAGAATTGAATCAATGTTCACAGCAATGCAAAACGTAGTGCCATCACACCTTGCTGATCATAGTCTGTTTGATTTTAAAAATATTACAACGGGTGATATTGTTGAAGGCGGTGATACTGCTTTTGACCAAGAAGTTACACCTGCAGTGCAAACTAATGATGTTGAAGTTATATCTTTATCGCTTGATTAAGCATTAGCAAATCAAACGATAAATTTAATAATAGTAATCAAGCCAATTAAAAATTATTTTAATTGGTTTTTATTTTTCTAACGTTGGTAATACTTTCTTTATTTTCTGATTAAAAATTAATTCACTATCATTTGGTAAGTTACTTATCATGTCGCGCGTTAGTAATAATATATTATCAACAGTCGCTAGTTGATTAACGTTTTGGTTATCAACTACAACATTAATATCTTTTTGTGATGTATGAATAGCAATGCCATTAACACTCGGCATAAAATATCGACCAGGCCATCCTGCCAACGTAGAATAAATATCTTCAAACTGATTAAACCAAGAAATCATATTTGATTTACTAAATTTATCTAATTCAAAATCTGCAACAGAAATTTCCATAGATAGATGACAGCTAATCTTTTCATCTGTAAAAAAACTAATTGCGGCGTGATCTGTTTTTAAATTTTTATTTAGTGGTAATAACAATGCTCCCTGATCATTAAGTAAAACCTGTTGATTTAACTCTCCGTCACTAAGTGTCACTTTTTTAGTAGGACATCGCTCATTAGTTTTATTTTCTATCAATAAGAAATGTAATGACAATTGCGAGAAGTCTGACTGCTTTGATGTCTTCAGACTTTTATAAAGTCCGGCATAAGTAAATGATGTTTTCTTTTGAGTATTAGCACTCACTGGCGATGAAATTATTAATACAGGTATTAATAATTTCAAAAATTTGGATAACATTATAAATAAGCCTTATTGTGTCGTAACATTTGCAATAACTCTAAAACATAATCGTCGCCACGCTCAGAATACTTTACAAGACCTTGAGCAAGCTTTTCAGCAGTAACAGTCTCATTATGAGTTCTTAGTTGCGCTCTGATATCGCGTAAATGACGATACGCCGCATGTGTATTTAGATTCATTAGATAACTGTCGATAGATTCATCAACACTTTTGAACGCTTGAACTTCATGGGTTGCATCTTTATTACGAGAGTTAGGCACTAAACCACATCCTTTTTTGAAACACCACTGCCCAAAAAAGTTTAAACCTAACCTTGCAAAACGTGATGTCCCCCAACTTGATTCATTTGCCGCTTGAACCATAATTAATGCATGAGGAATCGTATCTACATGGGTTAACAACTGTGTTATCGATTCACGATTAAACTCCGTCGCTTTAACTTTATATTGCATTAATAATGTTAGATAGCGTTGTGGTGCTTTTGAATCGAGATTAATATTTTCTTTGAGATCTAATAAATATTGACGATCAAGGGCAACTTTACAATTAGCATTAACGATACCAGGTCGAATAAATTCAAAAAAGGCTTTTTTCTTTTCAACAACATTAGTCATCGCTGAAAATGCAGGAATAACATCCTTAGATGGTAAAGATTGTTTTCCAACAATTTGATCATTATCAGGATTTGTCTGTGACGTGTTATTAGAAATAAAAAATGCAACACCAAAAATTAATATGGCGAATCCAGTAATGATTTTTCCAGTAAAACTATATTTCATTATTACTCCTAATATATCTTAAGGTGTTAATTCTTCGTCATTTTTTTCTGACTGTTTATCAAATAATTGGCAATACAACACCCCTTTAGCATTAAGATAAAAAGGAATAGTGAAAATTAATGCAATACCAAAGGTAAAAAATGAAGCGATAATAATTGCAAAAAGAATCATATAAAAGTTAATAACTAACCCGAAATTCTCATAACAAATAATACAAGAACGTTTTACAGCTTCAACCATTGATAATCTAAAATCACACATAAGTGGCTGTGCCATTGACGTCATCATCAAAAGAAATAGGCCGGGTAAGATAAATAAAGCCATCCCAATTTGCACGGCAACAAAGGCAAAAAGAGCAAGAATAACTATTCGCGCACTGTCAGGGAAGATAGCGAATAGATTAGTTGATTTAATAGAAAAGCCACGAGCAGCCCTCACGCCCATTAGCATTAAACCGACTTCAATAGGCGTTGCAAGCAAGGTAATAATAGTAATTAGGTATGTTTTATCTTGTAGATGCAGTAAAAAATCAGGTTCTTCAAAATTTATATCTGATAAATATTGTATAGAAAAAAGATTAAATGCTAATAATATAAGAACAAGAATAGGCAAAAACGCAAGAAAGTTGCCTTTTGTTAGTTCAAAAGCTTGTTTGAATATAGATGATAAAGTTAAAGGTGACGAATTAATCATAAAAGTTATTTATTAGATTTAGATGATAGCTATTATAAGCTTAAAGGTTTGTTTATAGAAACATTGCTTTTAAATATCTGATTGGTTTGCTAAAAACTGTTACAATTTCTATCTAGAATCGATGAATTAAGTTGTTATATTAACTAACTCATGAATTATTTTACATTTAAATCTCAGGATCTTGGATTATTATATGTCAGACAAACCTAATATTTTTATCAGACTTATCGCTTTTGTATGGCGAGTAATTAACAACACGCGTAAATTATTCTTAAATATTATTTTCTTCGGTCTTTTATTAGCATTGCTAATATCAAGTACTAGAGATCAAGGAGTAAATTCACCAGATCAAGCGGCGTTAGTGTTAAACATTCAAGGGAATTTAGTTGAACAAAAACAACCAACAAATCCAATTGATGAACTCACAAATGATGTTTATGGCCAGAAGATAGAACAAGAAACACTGGTTAGCGATGTAATTTACGCTATTGAGTTAGCAAAAGATGATGAAAATATTAAAATGTTAGTCATCGACTCTGGTGCGATGTCTGGTGGTTCACTTGCTAAATTACAAGAAATTGGTCAAGCAATTACAGAGTTCAAAAAAAGCGAGAAACTTGTTTATGCTGTTGGTGGGAGTTATTCCCAAGCACAATATTATTTAGCAAGTTACGCCGATAAGATATTCATGAATCACAAGGGTAATGTGTCATTAGAAGGTTATGCACGTTATCGTCAATATCATAAAGGTCTATTAGATAAGTTAAAAATTAATTCTCATATTTTCCGCGTTGGTACGTTTAAATCCGCACTTGAACCTTACTTACGTAACGACATGTCAACTGCCGCTAAAACAGCTAACATGGCTTGGTTGTCTGATTTATGGGGTGCCTATGTTAGCGATGTCGCCCAGCAACGTGAATTAACGCCAGAGCAAATAGATTTATCAGTAGATGATTACTTAGCCGCATTAAAATCAGCAGAGGGTAATCTTGCATTAACTTCATTAAACTTAGGGTTGGTTGATGTTATCGATAGTGATTTGAATATTATTAATGAATTGGTAAATGTTGTTGGTCCTTCAAAAAATAAAATGAGTTACAACAAAATTGGGATTAATAATTATCTAAGCTATCGAAATAATATTCCTTCTTTTGACACTGACAATACACCACACAATATTGCTGTTATTGTCGCTAAGGGAACCATTTTAAATGGAAATCAACCTAGTGGCACCATTGGTGGTGTTAGCACTTCTCGGTTACTTCAAAAAGCACGTCTAAATGATAATATTAAAGCCGTTATTTTACGTATAGATTCAGGTGGTGGTAGTGCTTATGCTTCTGAACAAATTCGTACTCAAGTATTAGCACTTCAAGAAGCAGGTAAACCTGTTGTTGCTTCAATGGGCAGCGTTGCGGCATCTGGTGGTTATTGGATTGCTGCAAGTAGCGATAAAATCATTGCACAACCAACCACTATCACTGGCTCTATTGGTATTTTCGGTATGATAAACACATTTGAAAATACGTTAGAGAGTATTGGTGTTTATACTGATGGTGTTGGTACAAATGAATTAGGTGGATTAAGTATTACACGTGACTTACCACAAGGTTTTAAAGACTTAATGCAAACGCATATCGAATATGGCTATCGACAATTTATCTCTTTAGTTGCTGACTCGCGTGACATGACGATTGACCAAGTTGATCAAATTGCCCAAGGACGGGTATGGTCTGGTCAAAAAGCATTTGAATTTGGCTTAGTTGATCAACTTGGTAATTTTGATGATGCTGTTTTAGCCGCGGCCAAGTTAGCAGATTTAGAGACATATTCAATTCAACTTATTGAAAAAACATTAACGCCAATGGAGCAATTTTACCGCGATGTATTTAATGTTGCTATTGAATCACTTGGTATTGAACCAACACAACCAACTATTATGAATAAAATATTTGGAGAGTTAGAGGCAAAATTATCAATCTTTAATCAATTCGACGATCCACAAAACGCTTATCTATACTGTATGGAATGTACTAAATAGGAATTTTCTTAAGAGCCTCGGCCGTTATATTCGGTTGAGGTTTCTTGTTAAATATTTTGATCTCTAAATAGAAAACCTTTCTACTAAATACTTATTGATAAAAGGCCAGCCCTGTAAATTGCTTATTTACAAGACGGAGTTATTTTGACTACAACTATAAACATGCCTCAAAAACGTATCTATATTGCTTATACCGGTGGAACCATTGGTATGACATCATCACCTAATGGTTTTATCCCTGAAATTGGTTTTTTAACACATTGTCTGGAGAACTCTCCAGAATTTAGCCGTGAGGAAATGCCCGATTATACGATTAATGAGTATTCACCATTAATCGACTCATCAGATATGAAACCTAGTGATTGGCAAATAATAGCGCAAGATATTAAATGTCGTTATGACGATTATGATGGTTTTGTTATTTTACACGGTACAGACACCATGGCTTATACAGCCTCGGCTCTGTCATTTATGTTACAAGGATTAACCAAACCAGTAATTGTAACAGGGTCTCAAATCCCCTTTTCTCAACTCAGATCAGATGGTCAATCTAATTTACAAAATGCACTATACATAGCAGCTTTTTACCCCATTGCAGAAGTGACGTTATTTTTTAATAACAAGTTATTGCGCGGTAATAGATCTACTAAAGCCAATGCTGATGGTTTTAGTGCGTTTGAATCGCCAAATTTCCCAGCATTACTTAATGTAGGGATTAACATTGAATTACACGAGGGAGTTAACATTATTGATGATTGTTCACAGATTTCTTCCGATTTTATTTTTAATGTTGCTGACATAACTAGCCAAGAGATTGGTGTTGTCATGTTGTATCCCGGAATTAGTGCAAGTGTTGTTACAAATATTATTCAACAACCCGTCAAAGCATTAATCATGATGAGCTATGGTGTTGGCAATGCGCCGCAAGACTCAGCATTACTTAGTGTAATAGCAACAGCCGTAAATTCAGGAATAGTTGTTATTAATTTGAGTCAATGCCACCGAGGTAAAGTGAACATGACCGGATATGCTACTGGGTCTTCACTTAATCAGATTGGTGTAATAAGTGGACTTGATATGACTATTGAAGCAGCGCTAACTAAATTACATTGGGTGCTTAGTAACTATACTGAGTTGGAGATAATCAAACAATTGATGCAAAAAAATATCGCAGGAGAGCTATCGCTTTAAATAGCTCTTCACTTTAAGCGAATGACAAGTATCAGCTATTAATTGGCATAATGCCACACGGCTTAATCTGTTGTGTGATGATTTTGGCAAGCGCTGAAAACGCGGGACCTTCCCATTCTTGTTGAGAATTAAGATAAACACTGCCATCAAAAGACGTTAAGGAGATGGTTGCATGTGCAATATATTGCTCTAAATCATAGGGTGCTTTAAGGCAGATAAAAACCGACTGTCCGCCTTGTTTTTTTTGTAGAGATAATCGAGACAATAACAACTCTTTAATATTACGAGTGGGTTTATTCTCTGTTGCGGCCAAATCATCAACACCGCCAATATCAACTAAGCTTTTTACATCTTCAATACCAATAACAAGCAAAGTATTAAGTGCCTCTTTAGCATCTAATTCGTCATTAAAATCATCATTAAATGTAAAATTTTCAACATTTATTGTTCTGTCAAATTGAACCGTTAATTGATTCGACAGCGCAGCACCCTGCTCTTTAGTATTAAATACAGTGACTATTTTTCTGATTTTACTTAAGTCTAAGTGACTTTTTTCATTTTGAATCACAATAGAATGCTCAGCAATAGTTTGCTCTAACACCTTATGTGACTTAGTCATGCTTTCACAATGATAATTGGTTGGCTTATCTAGTTTAGCGAGGTATCTATTTTTCAATAATGATATTCGGTTATATGATTCAATTACCTTTTCACATAACTCACTATCTTTACTAACTTCTCGGACAATATCATTAAAAAAAGTATCAAAAGCGACAATATCATTTGGTTTATGAATCTTAAACGGCATTAACGCAATATCACTACCTGCTTTAAATGTTTCGATGACCGTTTGCGTTGGTGTTAAATAGTGGCTAATACTAGCCATGTCTAATGCATCGGTAATCACAACACCTTGATACTGTAATTCATTTCGTAATAATGTTGTTAAAATATCATAAGATAGTGTGGCTGGACGTATGAATGACTCTCCATTTTTTCCCACTAACATTGAATCATCTAGCACTGGATATTGAATATGAGCCGTCATAATCATAGGTGCACAATCTTGTTCAATCGCATTAATGAACGGAAATAAATCTACATTATATACGGTTGCAATATCGTGATTAACCAATGGTAATCCTGTGTGACTGTCAACGTTTGTATCACCATGCCCAGGGAAGTGTTTAAATGTTGGAATAATACCAGTGGACAACATTCCCTGCCCTATACCGCAGCCAAGTTCAGCAACTCGTCGTGGGCAGTCACTAAATGCACGAACGTTAATGACAGGATTATTAGGATTTGAATTTACGTCAATGGTTGGTGCGTGATTAACATTAATACCTAATGAAGATATTTGTTGGCCAATTGCCTCACCCACTTCATAGGAAAGCTTACAGACATCTTTTGCGAGAGCACCAATTGCCATATTTCCAGTAAATGCAGGAAACTCATCACGAGGTAATCGTGCAACGCGCCCACCTTCTTGATCTACAGAAATAAAGAGTTTTTGACCACTTGAACTAAAAGTAGCTACCTCTTGAATATCAGCAGTTAACTTTACAATTTGTTGCTTATTGACTAAATTTTCAGAAAATAAAATGACACCGCCAATATTATAATCGACTAATAACTTACTAACAGATGATTCTAAAGACGTTTGAGGGGCTTTTAATACGGGTTCATTATTAGCATTATGATAACCAACTAATTGGTTATCATTACTATGAGGACTATCATCAAGACGATTAAAATAGCGAATATCGAGCATTAGTTTTTGCCCGATAGCTATTTTTAGTGCTGAAATATCTTGAAAAGTGCTAATGTGATTGTCCTGATCTGATGGTCAATTAAATAACGTCTACTTTACAGATTGTCGCATAATCTCGTCAGTATTAAATTGATTTTTTAATTGAGCTTTACTGTGATGATTTATCACGCCGCCTTTACCAATGCTCATATGATCAGTTTGTTCAAGATGCGTACCTTGATATAACATCATTGCTTGTGTCGCTTGTTCTTTTTGATCATCTGTTAATGAAACGCCATTGGGCCATTTTCCAATTTCTACCGCTTGTTTAAGCACTTGATAGACTTGTGGTGACATTGCATTAATTAATTGTTCTACTTGCATTAATTTCTCTATCTTTTGAATTTTCTATGTAAATAACTAATACGAATTCGATTGATTAAGTACCAAACTAAACCAGCGATAATCGTTCCCATTCCAACCCATTGTTGCATGTATTGATCTTCAATACCGTCCCAATAATAAAAGACAAAACCAGCAATACTTAATAATAATGCTAGCATTGTTTGTGCTTGAATAGATTGTATTGATTTGATGCGTTGAACTTTTAAAGAACTTTGAGTACTAGTTGCTAAAGTTGAATCAGTTGAACTTTGACATTTAGGACATTCTTTAGCTTTATCAGATGTTTGTTCATTACACGAAGGACAATTGATAATCGCCATAAACGACTCTTTCAGTGAAATTATAGAGGGATTTTAGCGGAGAGGATTAAGAATGTAAATAAAAGGCGTATGTAATTAAATCTACATACGCCTCAAGGAATATAAATAATTGAAATTAATCGTTAGGTTTGAAATTAGTCCAGTAATCTTTTACCGATGCTTTCATTTCTTTAGCAAGCATCAGAATACCAACGAGATTGGGGATAGTCATCAATACAATAGACACAGCTGCTAATGTCCATACTAATGTCGTATCAGCAAATGAAGCCCAAAAGAATCCTGCGACATAAATACCTCTATAAGTACTTACCCATTTACTACCCCACAAATATGTTACCGCGCGATCACCATAATATGACCATGCGATAGCTGTTGAAAACGCAAAGAGCAATAAACCAATAGAAACAATATATTGGCCATATTCACCGAAATAACCCTGCTTGAATGCAAGTGTAGTTAATTTGACTGAATGGACTAATGACTTGCCATTGATCTCAACAACTTTATTTACCAGCGCACCATTAACAACCTTCAACGAGCCGTTAAATGGCTTGTCATTAATACTGTAATGAACATTCTCAGCAATCGATCGTGCAGCAAGTAAAGTAAAACCACCTGTTATTGCTTTACCATTAATCACTTCAAATGTACCGCTATAAGGTGCAATTTCTGACGTTTCTTTATTGATTAACTTATAAAGTTGCTTTCTATCATCATCAACTTTATCGCTAATAGTGCCAGTTAGATATACCATATCAGTACGTTGGAACGTATTATCAAACTTTTGATTCCAGACGCCCGACGTTAAAATAACCATACCAGTAAGTGTACAAATAATAATAGTATCAATAAATGGTTCTAATATAGATACCATACCTTCAGCAACTGGTTCACTTGTTTTAGCAGATGCATGAGCTATTGGCGCACTACCTTGCCCAGCTTCATTTGAAAATAAACCACGGTTTACACCACGGTTAAATGAATAAGCAAAACTCGCCCCTAAGAAACCACCAACGGCTGCTGAACCAGTAAATGCAGATTCAAAAACAGATAAGAATGAAGGAATAAGATTATCGATATTATATAAAATTACAGCAACCGCACCAACCATGTAAATAACAGACATTAAAGGCACAATGGTTGATGTTACTTTAGCTATACGCGAGATACCGCCTAAAATAACTAACCCTAGGAATACAGAAAGAACAGCACCCGTTAGAATAGGTTCAATACCAAATGTATCTTCCAAACCAACTGTAATACTGTTGATTTGCGGCATATTACCTGTACCAAATGATGAAATAATCGTAGCGACAGCAAATATTACTGCTAGCCATTTCATGTTCAACCCTTTGTCCATGTAATACATTGGACCACCGGCCATGGTACCATCTTCAACTTTGTCACGATATTTGTGAGAAAGCGTTACTTCAACAAACTTTGTAGTCATACCAAAAAATGCTGTTGCCCACATCCAGAATAAAGCAGCTGGACCACCTAAAAATAAAGCAAATGCAACACCACCAATATTACCAGTACCAACAGTACCAGATAATGCTGTGGCTAATGCTTGAAAGTGAGTTGTATCACCTTGTTCGTCTTTTTTGGCATATTTACCAGTGACAACATTCCATGCATGCTTAAAATATCTCACTTGTGGGAACCCTAAATACAGGGTAAAAAATAGACCTGTACCTAATAGTAGGAATGGGAAATATCCCGCACTACCAAGGTAACTATCTAAAAATGTTAAAAAATTATGTATGAGTTCCATACTAAACTTCCTTAGGTTTGTAGTTATTGTTATATGACAATTTAGTCACAACCTTGTTTCTGAATTTTTACGCTATATTGACGCTGTAGAACATAAAAAACCCACGCGAACGTGGGTTTCAAATACTAATGCTAAGCTGGACTACTAACACCTGCTGCAATAAAAGGAATAACACGATGTATTAATCCTTCTATATTAACGTCAGCGTTAAAGTCAGCTTTGGCTATTTCAATTAATGCTTTACTCGAAGCCATGGTAAATACCACAGTACCTAGCGTGAAATGTAAACGCCAAAATATTTCTTCCTTCGATAAATGCGGATTCGCTTCACGTACAACATGATTAAAAGTAGCAACTACATTGCCGTAATTAGTCATGATATACCAACGTAAATGCCCTTGGCTTTCAACGTAACCACGCCCTAACAGGCTAAGAAACATTGTTGTACCTTGATGCCTAAAGGCATCTAATGATAATAATGGCTCAACTAAGCAATTAAACACTTCAATTTGGCTAATACGGTCTTTATTATCAATAATATTTTGTAATGATAGTTCTAATGCAGGAGAAAAAACATCTAGATAACGCGCAAGAACCGCTTGAATAAGTTCTTTTTTTGAACCGAAATGATAATTTACCGAGGCTAAATTCACTTCAGCCTGACTTGTAATAAGACGCAAAGAAGTATCAGCAAAACCGCGTTCGGCAAATAACTGTTCAGCAGCATTGAGTATTTTTGTTTTCGTGTCTATTTTTTGCACAATTACTTTCCTGTAATTAAACACTTGTTTTAAAATGTTGTATACTTTACTACCGTTACTTAAGTAATATTTATTCCTACTACTTAAGGAAAATAAAGCTTGTTTATAAAGGGTTTGCAGGTAATCTACAATATATATTTAATATAAACGAGTAAAAATTTAAATAAAATTAAACAAAGTCACACTTTTACAGAGACTTCATTATAAATATAACTTTTACAATGCTTTAATTTAGTTACTTTAATAACGCATTCTTTAAAATTTAAATTACTTCAATTCTTTGGTATGACGTGTCATCCAATTCAATACATTGTTATACCATTGTATTTTATTATCACTATTTAAAATCCAATGATTTTCAGACGGAAAGATTAATAATTTAGAATCAATATTATTCTTTTGTAATACAGTAAATGCAGCTAAACCCTGTCCGTAAGGAACACGAAAATCTTTTTCACCATGAATAACTAACATGGGCGTTTTCCAATGTTTGGTATAATTAACTGGATTAAACTTTTCATAACTATCAGAAACTTGTTGATAAGAACCACCAAAATCATAGTTAGGGAACCAAAGCTCTTCTGTTACATTATAAAACATACGCATATCAAACAATCCCGCATGATTTACTAAGCACTTAAATTTATCAGGCCAATTTCCAGCTATCCAATTAACCATATAACCGCCATAAGAGCCCCCAAGCGCACACGCATTGTCGCCGTCTAACCAAGGTTGCTGGCTTACCGCAGCCGCTAATCCTTTTTGTAAATCCTCTAAAGGTTTTCCACCCCAATCTTGATTAATAGATTGTGTAAATTCTTGCCCATAACCTGTCGAACCATGAAAATCGATCATGACTACGCCATAACCTGCACCAGCCCATAATTGAGCATTCCATCTTGTTGAAAATGAATTAGAAAAAGAACCTTGCGGTCCGCCGTGAATAAGAAAAGCAATGGGATATTTCTTTTTAGGATTAAAGTTTGCTGGTTTTACCCAATACCCATGAACTTGTTCATCATTCCAACCTTTAAACGAAAACTGAGAATATTGACCAAATTCAACATGCTTTAAGTTTGATTCATTGATATTTGTTATAAGCGTTTCATTTGAACCATCAATATTAATTTTATAAAGTTGTCCCGGATTATCCAAAGATTTTTTATGGGTAATAATATATTGATCACTGACACCTATTAACGAAGAACTACCATCAAGCGTCAGTTGTTTAATATCGCCAAATTGAATATTTATTAGAAAAACAGAGACTTGCCCTATATCTTGTGCATTAACGATTAAGTTGCGGCTGTCTTTACTAAACTGCATCTGACGAACAGACCTATCCCACAATGGTGCCACTTCTTTAACAACCCCTGTGATTAAATCTTTTAGCATGATTGCCCTTCTATCAGACTCGGCGCCAACTTTGGACATCGCTGCGTAAGCCATATAACGACCATCATCAGAAAATGTTGGCTGTGCATCCCATGCTTTATTTTTTTCGGTTAAATTATGGTTTTTTGTACCATCAATATTGACTTGCCATATGTCAAAGTTGGTACTATTTGCTTGATTTTTACTGGGTGCTTTCGCTGAATAAACAATTGTCTTGTTGTCTGGTGAGAAATTAACTTCTTCCATGCCTGAAAAAGGTTTTGCAGGAATATCTGTAGCTAAGCCTTTTGTTACATCAATGAGATTGCTGACCGTATCATCTTTTAATTGACCAACAAATAAATGTTTGTAGCTGCCATCGTTCCAAGTGTCCCAATGTCTCACCATCAATTGATTATATTCACGACCTGCATTAGGAGATTTAGCGCGATCTTCTAATTTCTTTGAATTACACGATAAGGAATCACAGTCATTAAATACATCTAATGTCAGCACAATATTTTTATTATCAGATGATAATTTAAACCCATTAACATCAATGGGTAAGTCAGTAATTTGTAATGCTTCACCACCTTGCAATGGCAAACGCCAAACCTGTGATGACCCATTACGCTGACTCAAAAAATAAATAGATTTAGAATCATTAGACCATACAACATCATGCTCTTTTGTAGAGTGATTAGTTAATTGACCGATTGCATTTGATGAGTCGTTTAGAGTTTGAATATATAAATTTGATATTTTTATGTCATTTTTAAACTTGGTAAGGCCATACACTAAAAATTCACCATTTGGCGATACAGCCCCTGAATGAATACTTTCTAACGTTGTTAATGTTTTAACGTCAAAACCTTTTGCATGTCCTAAAAATGGAATAGCCGTTGTGGCACTTAATAATAAAGGGAGAACATAAAATAAAGGGTGTTTCATTAGGCAACCTGTTTAAATACATTAATAACTACTTTTTACAACGTAGCTTGATAATTAAAATAGGTTATAGAGTACAACAGTTTAGGGAAGTGTGTAAATTCATCACGTTTAAAACTACGTAACAAAATATAAAGGCGCCAATAATTTATACTTAATTTTACAGTATATATTGGCGCCTTTAAGTGATAATTATTCTAATAAATAATTATTATGAAGCAGGATCTTGTAGTTTAACTTTCCACGTTGCTGGGCCTGTTTCATGGGCATTTTCACCCGTAGAATCAACAGCAACAGTCACTGGCATATCTTCAACTTCAAATTCATAAATTGCTTCCATTCCCAATTCAGGGAATGCTACAACACGTGATTTCTTGATTGCTTTAGATACAAGATAAGCCGCGCCGCCAACTGCCATTAAGTAAACAGACTTGTTGTCTTTAATTACTTGTACAGTTGCTGGGCCACGTTCTGCTTTACCGATAGTGCCAAGTAAACCAGTTTCTTCAAGCATCATTTTAGTAAATTTATCCATACGTGTTGATGTAGTAGGACCAGCAGGACCAACAACTTCATCGCCTACAGCATCCACTGGGCCAACGTAATAAATAAATTTACCATTGAAATCTACACCCGGCGGTAAACCTTCGCCAGACTCTAATAATCCTTGGATTTTTTTATGCGCAGCATCACGACCCGTTAGTATTTTACCACTAAGTAATACAGTTTCGCCTGTTTTCCAATCGGTAATATCTGCTTTCTGAAGCGTATCAACATTTACACGACGAACATTATCACCTACTTCCCATGTGATTTCTGGCCAATCTTCTAATTTAGGTGGCGTTAATTCTGCTGGACCGCTACCATTTAAATGGAAATGTACATGGCGTGTTGCTGCACAGTTCGGGATCATTACTACAGGTTTTGACGCCGCATGTGTTGGAGCTGATTTAATTTTAATATCAAGAACCGTGTGGACACCACCAAGACCTTGCGCGCCAATACCTAACTTATTAACACCGTTAAAGATATCTAGTCTAAGTTGCTCTTCACCAGACTGTGGACCGTTTTCGATAATTTCATGCATATCAATGCTTTCCATTAACGATTCTTTAGCCATAACGGCAGCTTTTTCAGCTGTTCCGCCAATACCTATACCAAGCATACCCGGTGGACACCAACCTGCCCCCATTGTAGGAACAGTTTTTAATACCCAATCTTCAATTGAATCACTTGGATTTAGCATGACCATTTTAGATTTGTTTTCACTACCGCCGCCCTTAGCAGCAATCATCACCTCAACTTGGTCGCCAGCAACCATGTCAATATGAACAACAGCAGGTGTATTGTCACCTGTGTTTTTGCGACTACCAGCAGGATCAGCAACAATAGAAGCACGTAAT
Source organism: uncultured Enterobacterales bacterium (assembly GCA_937981905.1). Classification (GTDB taxonomy): domain Bacteria; phylum Pseudomonadota; class Gammaproteobacteria; order Enterobacterales; family Psychrobiaceae; genus Psychrobium. Next base: position 5,043 of record CALJMY010000054.1, on the reverse strand, counting down.
GGATTATCTACATTGTTATATGCACGGCGAACACCTTCATCAACCATTTCTTGAACGGTTAAATCTGAATCCCAATGTACATTCATACCAATTTTAACGAAACAAGTCACAATTCCTGTATCTTGACATAAAGGACGACGTCCTTGAGCAGACATACGAGAATTAATTAGGATTTGTGCCATTGCGTCTTTAGCAGCACTGCTTTGCTCTGTGTTATAGGCTTTTTCCATCGCATCGATAAAATCTTTTGGATGGTAATATGATATATATTGTAGTGCATCTTCGATGCTATCTACAAAATCGGCCTTCTTAATTACTGACATTAAAATCCCCTTAGGACTATTACGGTTGCTCATCTTTTATTAATTAGTATTTTACGGCTCTTTTTTAAAATAGTTTAAAACAGAGTGCTAATACTTTTTATTAATTTAAGTATATAATACCTCGCAAGAATGTCACTAGCCAAGTGCTACAATTTACAACACAGTTATAGGTTAAAATGTATTCAACGTTACACTCAACAGTATTATCTACGCCATTAAATGCTCGTCAGTTGTTTTCTTTTTACGCAAACACTCCTTGGTCAATGCTGTTAGATTCTGGAAGTAGTTCTCATGTTGATGCAAAATTCGATATTGTTGTTCATTCCCCTATTGTTACCTTAGTCAGTGATGATGTAGAAACTAAAGTGACTTATACCGATACCAACTCATCTACTTTCTCACTGGCTAATCCTTTCGATGTGTTAGCACAAGAATTAATACGATTATCATTAAGTGATCAGATAAGCCAATATCCTTTTAGTGGCGGCGCGGTCGGTTTACTTTCTTATGACTTAGGGCGTCATTGTGAAAATATTAATACTTTGGCATCAAAAGATTTAGATATTCCAGTAATGGCCGTTGGTATATACAAACATGCAGTTGTTTTTGATAAAACGACAAAACAGTGCCATGTAGTTAGTCGCAGCAGTGAACTTGAACATCAACAATACATCCAAGAAATTCATAATATATGTACATTAAACTTACCAACAGTAGACTTTATTGGTGGTGATGAATGGCGACATCAACTCACAAAAACGCAATACACTGATAAATTTAACCAAGTGCAACATCACTTAAGACAAGGTGATTGTTATCAGATTAATCTCACGCAACGATTTGAGTTAGATTATAAAGGCAATGAATATAGTGCTTATCTGGCGCTTGCTGAAAATAACGAAACGCCATTTAGTGGTTTTATAAGACTTGATGATTGCGCCATCATGAGTTTATCTCCAGAGCGATTTTTACAAACAAAGCAAAAAAATATTCAGACTAAACCAATTAAAGGCACCATTGCTAGAAGCCTTGATAAAAAAGAAGATGAATTACTTGCTAAACAACTGTTAGCAAGTGAGAAAGATCAAAGTGAAAACTTAATGATTGTCGATTTATTAAGAAATGATATCGCACGTAACGCCGTTGCTGGCAGTGTCGCCGTTCCTCATTTGTTTAAAATAGAAAGTTTTGAAAATGTTCATCATCTTGTAAGTACTATTACAGCAACATTGCCTGATGATGTTACCCCAATTGAATTATTGCGTGATGCATTCCCTGGTGGTTCTATTACTGGCGCCCCTAAAATTAGTGCTATGAATATTATTGATACGTTAGAGCCCAATAGACGCAGTATTTATTGCGGTTCAATTGGTTATATCAGTGCCGATGGAAATATGGACACCAGTATTACGATCAGAACATTGTTGGCACACGAAGGTAGAATATTAGCATGGGCTGGTGGCGGTATTGTTGCTGACTCAACAGCTGATGCTGAATATCAAGAATGTTTTGATAAGTTGTCCTCCATCATGCCTTTACTGTCTAATTTAAAAATTAATTAAAAGGAACGAGAGTTTATGAATATAAACACTATGCATACTCGTTTTAATCTTAGGTCTTTAAAGAACATTGAACTTAATATTGCAAACAAGACGCTAAAAAAAAGCGCTGTGCTTGTTCCTTTAATCATTAGAAATGATAATCTCCATATTATTTTAACCAAAAGATGTGACCATCTAAGACACCATCCTGGCCAAATCAGTTTTCCTGGCGGGAAATTCGATAAAGAAGATCTGACATTACTTCATACCGCACTGCGTGAAACTCAAGAAGAACTCAATATAGATTTAAAATACATCAATGTCATTGGTGATTTCCCTGTTCACCATACGGCGAGCGGTTTTAGCATCAAACCATTTATAGCTGTGGTTAACGAATCTACAAATATGATTGCTAATAGTGATGAAGTCAGTGAGATTATCGAATTACCTTTAGCGCAATTTATAAATAATGAGCATCATTTTTACATGCCAATTTCACGACAAAACATTAAGATGGATGTATATTTCAAACCAACTAATGATTATCTAATATGGGGAGCAACAGCCTCTATTATTGAACAATTAAGATTATTACTTACTGATTAAATATCTATTCGATAATGATTTTTCACATTGTGATTATTAAAATAGCGACTGCGGATATAAACAATAAAAGAAAAATAGATAACGATAACCTTTCTTTGTAGGCTACTTTCAAATACCAATTGAGTAAAACATTAATAAAGCTTACGCTGGCGCAAAACCATAACAACATTAATAATTTATCATAAGCCTTCCCTATCCAATCATCTCGTAATGGCACCTCTAAATAATTGGTCACTACAGTTTTCATTTCTGGCCTAGCCTGATCAAAAACAATCAACGAATAAAAAAGAGCCGCCCAACCAACAATTGATAAAGCGTAAACAACTACATGAATTCGGTCTAAAATACGTTTTTTCATTATTTCGCCCTATTAATATTCTCATAGTTTAGCTTATTTCAGTCCTAGTAGATGAAAAATTAGACGTTGCTGATAAATAAGTCGAAATTGCGTTAAATTATTCTCTTTTCCCTCTTGTGTATTCGACACAGCCACGTAATATTGCCAAGATAAATAACATTTTTTTGGAGTATAGTTTAATGAGTTTGGCCACTGTAGCCGATATTATTGCGGGCAAAGTCCCACAAGGCGAAATTACCACAGTTAAAGGATGGGTTCGTACTCGTCGAGATTCAAAAGCAGGGATCTCTTTCTTAGCAATTTACGATGGTTCAGGATTTAATCCTGTGCAGGCGGTTATAGAAAATACTCTAGAAAATTATACCACCGACGTATTATCTCTTACTGCAGGTTGTTCTGTTGCTGTAACGGGTAAAGTTGTTGCTTCACAAGGTAAAGGTCAGTCTTTTGAAATTCAAGCAACACAAGTCGAAGTAATCGGATTAGTTGAAGACCCAGACACTTACCCAATGGCCGCAAAACGCCATAGTATTGAATATTTACGTGAAGTTGCTCATCTTCGCCCACGTACCAACATTATTGGCGCGGTTGCTCGTGTTCGTAACTGTTTATCTCAAGCTATTCACCGTTTTTATCACGAGCAAGGTTTCATTTGGGTAAGTACACCATTAATCACAGCAAGTGATTGTGAAGGTGCTGGCGAAATGTTCCGTGTTTCAACGTTAGATAATGAGAATTTACCGTTAAATGATCAAGGTCAAGTCGATTATGACAAAGACTTCTTTGGTAAAGAGACATTCCTGACGGTTTCTGGTCAATTAAATGCTGAAGCGTATGCTTGTGCATTAGGTAAAGTTTACACATTTGGTCCTACATTCCGCGCTGAAAACTCAAATACAACGCGTCATCTTGCAGAGTTTTGGATGGTTGAACCTGAAATCGCATTTGCTGATTTATCAGACGCTGCTGATCTTGCTGAAGCTATGCTCAAATATGTCTTCAAAGCAGTATTAGAAGAACGTAAAGATGATATGGAATTCTTCTCTCAACGTGTAGATAAAGAATGTGTTACTCGTCTTGAATCTATGGTTGACAGTGATTTCGTTCGTATGGATTACACAGACGCAATTACGATTTTAGAAAACTGTGGTAAGAAATTTGAATTCCCTGTTTCTTGGGGCGTTGATTTATCATCAGAGCATGAACGTTACCTTGCAGAAGTTCACGTTGGCGGTCCTGTTATTCTACAAAACTACCCGAAAGACATTAAAGCATTCTACATGCGCATGAATGAAGACGGTAAGACAGTAGCAGCAATGGATGTTCTTGCACCAGGCATTGGCGAAATCATTGGCGGCGCACAACGTGAAGAACGTATTGACCTGCTTGACAAACGTATGGCTGAAATGGATATTGATGGCAGCCACATGGAATGGTACCGCGATTTACGTCGTTACGGTACAGTTCCACACGCTGGTTTCGGTCTAGGTTTCGAGCGTTTAGTGTCTTACGTAACTGGTGTACAAAACATCCGTGACGTAATTCCATTCCCACGTGCACCACGTAGCGCTAACTTCTAATGAGTCTTTCAACTAACTAATTTAGTTTTTTAACTGAAAATACTTAGCTGAAAGTACTTAACAAAAAGTTAAACGTACAATAAAAAAGCCAGCAATTTGCTGGCTTTTTTAATCTAAGATTATTTAATTAAGGAAATCTATTACTTTAAGTTTATTAAAATCATTCACACGGTTTCCATTAATTAAGATTAGCCGTACACCATTGCCATTCAGTGCTTAGTAACGTCTTCGACCTTCCTCTGACTTTTCAATATCAATTTCTTAATTAAAGCTAAAGACCATTTTCATTATTTTAACTTGTTCGAATTCTTGGGAAGATAACATACTAGTATTTAATGGCGTAGCTTGCTCAATAGCATTTAATACTAATTTTTCTAACTCTTCACTGTGGCTGTTTTGTAGAACTTTAACCGCTGTAAGGTTACCGTCACTTTCAATTTCAACCTCAATTTCTATAGAATCATTTAGGAATGGTGATATATCTCCTAAATAGTTTTCGATATTTAATCTTGCAAAGTGTGTCCAGCGAATAATTTTATTCGACGTTTGAATTTGTTCAATTGACTGCGATTGTTGCAATGATTCATTTGCGGTTGTACTACTAAAAGTTGGACTTTGTGTAGTACAACCTACGA
>CALJMY010000053.1 GCA_937981905.1 uncultured Enterobacterales bacterium | reverse complement strand
TTGAGCAATTTCACGGCCAATACCACGGCTTGCGCCAGTCACTAAAACTACTTTTCCTGAAAAATCAAAACTCATATTTAACTCCAATAATTATTTTTCTAGTGCGCTTGTTAAGCTAGCAAGATCGGTTGTAGCGATACCAGCAACACTTTTATCAATACGTTTAGCTAATCCAGATAATACTTTGCCCGGACCGACTTCAATTTGTAATGTAATATTGTTAGCTGCAAAAAATTGTACTGTTTCAGACCAACGAACAGGACTAAATAACTGACGTTTTAACGCGTCTTTAATCGCTGCTGGGCTGCTTTCTATAGCAACATCAACATTGTTAACAACCGGTAATGTTGGCGCTTTTACTTCAATACTTTCAAGCTGCGCGGCTAATTTCTCAGCGGCAGGTGTCATTAATGAACAATGTGATGGTACAGAAACTGCTAATGGTAATGCACGCTTAGCGCCTGCTTCTTTACATAATACAGAAGCACGATCTACAGCTTCTTTATGGCCAGCAATAACAACTTGTCCCGGAGAATTATAATTCACCGGTGACACAACTTGATCTCCACACGCTTCACTACATGCTTTTGCAATAGAATCGTCATCTAATCCAATAATAGCTGCCATAGAACCAACACCTTCAGGCACTGCTTCGAGCATGTATTGACCGCGAAGTTCAACAAGTTTGATTGCATCTTCAAAATCAATAGCACCAGCACAAACAAGCGCTGAATACTCACCCAAACTGTGACCTGCTAAGTACTCAGGTTGTTGACCGTTTTGTTCACACCATACGCGCCATAAAGCAACACTTGCTGCTAATAAAGCTGGTTGAGTTCGGTCAGTACGATTTAAATCTTCAACTGGGCCATCTTGCACTAATGCCCACAAGTCGTAACCTAATACTGCTGATGCTTGAGCAAACGTTTGCGCTACAATGTCATGTTCTTGCGCAATGTCTGCAAGCATACCTAATGCTTGTGAACCTTGCCCAGGGAATACTATCGCCGTTTTTGACATGATAATGATCCTTTATCTATTAATATAATTACTAAAAAGCACGCCAAAAGCGCACTTATTTATTGTTTTTTAATGAACACTCAGCGATTAATATCGAACTAACGCTGAACCCCATGAGAAACCGGCACCAAATGCTTCAAGTAGTAACATTTGTCCACGTTGAATACGGCCATCACGAACGGCTTCATCTAATGCAATAGGCACAGATGCTGCAGATGTATTACCGTGTTTTGATAACGTTAATACCACTTGTTCCATCGGCATAGACAACTTTTTAGCGGTTGCTTTAATGATACGGAAATTAGCTTGATGAGGAACTAACCAATCGATATCTGATTTTTCTAAGTTATTAGCGGCTAATGTTTCACTCACTACATTACTCAATTGAGTAACAGCAAACTTAAATACTTCATTACCTTTCATCTCAATGTAACCATTTAATGGTTCATCAGGTGTTGGTTCTCTTGGCGTGCTTTTAGCTTTTAATAAGTCGCCGTGCTTACCCGCACTACGTATATGAGTAGATAAAATACCCGGCTCTTCACTAGCGCCTAAAATAGCAGCCCCTGCACCATCACCAAATAAGATAATAGTTGAGCGATCTTCTGGGTGACATAAACGTGACAACACGTCAGCGCCAACCACTAAAATGTTTTTAGCGTTACCAGACTTTATATACTGGTCAGCAACACTCATTGAAAAGATAAAGCCAGAACAGGCTGCTGCAACATCAAATGCAGGAATAGAATGGGTAATACCTAATAAATCTTGTAATTCACAAGCTGCTGCGGGAAATGCATTTTCCGCACTTGTTGTACCAACAACGATCATATCGAGATCATCTGCCGTCAACCCAGCCATTTCAAGTGCTTTAAGTGCTGCTTGATGTGCCATAGTTACAACAGATTCATCAGGGCTTGCTATCCGGCGTTCACTGATACCAGTACGCGCTTGAATCCATTCATCTGTCGTATCAACCATTGCTTCGAGATCAGCATTGCTACGAACTTGTTCTGGTAAATAACTACCAGTACCTAATATTTTTGAATACATGTTGAAAACTCTTGTGAAGAAAGTCGAATCTAGCAGATTTTTTCTAAAAGAATAGATTCTAAACTGTCTTGAATTCTGTCTGGTACTTGCTGCTCAACTTCAGCGACTGCTTGTTTAATCGCAGTGAAAAAAGCATCTTGATCAGCGTTACCGTGACTCTTGATTACAATACCGCGCAATCCTAGCAGACTTGCCCCGTTGTACTGGTCGGGTTTCACCTTACAAAGAACGTTTTTAAGAAAGGGAGTAGCCATAAGTGATAAAAAACGCATGAACAGGCTAGATTGAGCAGCTTTTCGTAAATGCTCAATCAATAAATTAGCTACACCTTCAGTCGTTTTTAAACTGATATTACCAACAAAGCCATCACAGACGATGACATCAGTATCACCATCAAAAATTTGATGGCCTTCTATAAAGCCAATATAGTTCAATTGGGTTGTTTCTTTAAGTAATTCCGCCGTATGTTTAACCACGTCATTACCTTTCATATCTTCTTCGCCTACATTGAGCAATGAGATTTTAGGAAAATCTATTTTATTTACTTTTTGTGCGACAACTGACCCCATCACTGCAAATTGCAATAGTGCATCAGAATCGCAACTGACATTAGCACCCAAATCGAGCATGTACACAGGTTTGTCTTTTAATGTAGGAAGCGTAGAAATTAACGCTGGACGATCAATACCCGGTAGTGTTTTTAACACTAATTTGGCCATAGCCATTAATACACCGGTATTACCCGCACTGACACAAGCACCTGCATTTTGTTGTTGCACCATATCAATAGCTTTACGCATTGAAGAATCACGACGATTACGGACAGCCGTTAACGGACGATCATTCATGGTTACAATTTGTGTGCAGTGTTCAATCGTCAAACGATCTAAATGTGGGGAATTTTCAGGAATATAACGTGTTATGGCTTCTTGGTCGCCAAACATTGAGATTTTTAATGCAGGAAAACGTTCCAGTGCCCGCAAAGATGCAGGCACTGTAACTTGAGGGCCAAAATCGCCCCCCATGGCATCTAACGCTAGGGTTAGACTATCCAAAATAATCGCCTATTATAGCTCGATTACTTTTTTGCCACGGTAAAAACCGTCAGCAGTGATGTGATGACGACGGTGAGTTTCACCAGTAGTCTCATCAACACTTAGTTGTACGCCAGTTAAAGCATCGTGTGAACGACGCATGCCACGTCTAGAACGTGATTTCTTACTTTTTTGAACAGCCATGCTAGTCTCCTAAAAAACTTATTTCTTTAAATTTTGTAATACCGCGAATGGATTTGGACGCTCTTCAACACCATCATCAATATCGCCTAATGTAAAATCTTGTTCTTTCGAGCAAGTGTCTACATCGTGCATTGGAAAAAATGGAATTGAAACGATAAATTCATCTTCGATGAGCTTAACAATTTCAACATGACCAGTTTCGTCCATGTCGATAGGTTCATAAGTGTCCGGTATGTCTTCTTCTGTCGACTTCGCAGTCAAAGGAGAATAACAAAATTCAACGGATATCTTTTGTATAAATTCTTTCATGCAACGCTGACAAACCAAGGAAACTTCACCTTGGGCATGACCTTTTACGATCACAGTGCCAAATTCATCATTGCCACATGAAAACTGTACCTGTATATCGCTACAGAATCCGGCGGACGCTTCCAATAATCTCGGTAATTGAGAACTCTCTATTCCACCGGAATAGATTGATTTCATTTTAGCCGACTTAATTGGATCTAGCGTCAAAGGTATCTTTACTAGTTGCATGGCGCGCATATTATAGATCCGTTAGCCACTAGTCAAAGGAAAACCTTAAAACTACTGGTTTTTTTTCATGTCGTGATAGACTCAATGTAAATTAAGTTATAACAACCGAAAAACGGTTATAAAATAAACGGCTACGCATTTATGAATAAGACTCCGAACCGACCGCTGATTCTAGCATCAACTTCCCCATTCCGTCAGCAAATACTCCAAAAACTTATGCTGCCATTTGACTGTGCTAAACCAAATGTAGACGAAACTGAGCACTCAAATGAGTCAGCACCTGCACTGGTAGAGCGTTTGGCGATAAGTAAGGCTAAAGCATGTAAAGATCAATTTAATGATCATTTGATCATCGGCGGTGATCAGGTAGCGGTAATAAATGGAAGAATTGTAGGAAAACCGTACAGTTTTGACAATGCTTTTAAGCAGTTACGTGAAGCTAGTGGTCAAATTATTACTTTTTACACCGGTTTATGTCTTTATAATAGCGCTACTGATCAACATCAATCGATCGTAGAATGTTTCAATGTTCATTTTAGACAATTAACAGACGCAATGATCACTGGTTATCTACGCACTGAAGAACCTTACAACTGCGCTGGTAGTTTCAAAAGTGAAGGTTTAGGCATTGCTTTATTTGATCGACTAGAGGGCAAAGATCCCAACACCCTTATTGGCCTCCCCTTAATTACATTAATGGATATGTTGAATAATGAAGGCATTAATGTATTAGAACGCTTGAATCGTGATAAATATATTATAGAGAATAAAATATAATCGCGTATAACAATCAATGTACACAATTTTAACAGAAGATATATTCGAACTATCTTTTCAATATGTTTTTTACATTAATTATCAATACTATAATTTAACTTTCTTAAAAATTAACATTTTAAATAATGTTGGTAAATATCAAATACAATAGCTACATTGATAAGAGAAACACTAAATCGTAACCTTCAATTAAATTTATTTTAACAATTAAATGCAATTTTGTATTGACCTAATTAGGGTATTACACTAAGTTAATAAATGTGTTTCATATTGATACTTTTTAAATCAATGCAGAAATGCATTTTTTTTACCTACCAATGAAAGCGCTTACATTGTGTAAAATAAAAATTATAACGGTGATATAAATATTCTTAGGGGAATTACATGAACCAAAAAACATTTAATAAAACTAAAATAGCAACTAGCTTATCTTTAATAATAGCAACAACTGCATTTCCTGCGATATCGGCTGAAGAAGCCGAAAAAGCCGTTGAAGTAATTCAAGTTTCTGGCATTCGCGGTAGTCTAATAAAATCAATGGATGTTAAACGCTCTTCAAAAGGTATTACAGAAGCAATTAATGCCGAAGATATTGGTAAATTTCCAGATACTAACTTAGCGGAATCTCTGCAACGTATTTCTGGTGTTTCTATTGATAGAAGTAACGGTGAAGGTTCAAAAGTAACTGTACGTGGCTTTGGTGCAGAGCGTAACTTAGTTACTCTAAATGGCCGTCAATTACCAACAACAACTGGCTCTCGCTCTTTTGACTTTGCTAATATTGCTGCTGAGGGCGTTAGTGGTGTTGAAATATATAAAACGAGTGATGCATCAATACCTACTGGTGGTATCGGCGCAACAATTAACATATTAACTTTCAAACCACTTGATAACCCAGGCCAAAAAGCGACGTTTGGTATTAAGGCAGTCAGTGACACTTCTACCGAGGAAGGCTCTTCAGTAACCCCGGAATTATCAGGACTTTATTCAAATACCTTTGCTGATGATACTTTTGGAATCTCGATTTCTGGAAGTTATCAAAAACGTGAAAGTGGTAATCAACAAGCTAATGTAGGTACAGGCTGGCGTACATTTGATGGCACAGTAGATCAAGATTGGTCAGGTGCAGCAGATGCAAATCCAGCATGGGGTGGTGTTCCAGATGATAATCAAGTAAATCGTCCAACTAGTGCAGATGAAATTTATAGTGTTCCTCAAACTACAATTTATAAATTTGAAGAACAACAACGTACTCGAATAAATTCACAATTAACATTGCAATATAAACCTGCTGAAAATATCACTACAACGTTAGATTATACTTATGTAGAACAAACAGTCGATACTCAGTTTAACGATATATCTGCATGGTTTTCTTTTGCTCCTTCAGAAAATGTATGGACAGATGGCCCAGTTTCTTCACCGCTACTTTATTCAGAAACGTATGATAATCCAGCCGATCTTTCAATGGCTGCTGGTGATTATGGTACTAAAGCTAAATCAAATTCATTAGGCTTAAATGTTAAATGGCAAGTGAATGACAATTTACACCTTGAATTAGATCACCATAGTTCTACCGCTGAGACAACGCCAAACAGTCCACATGGTACAAGTAATACGCTAAGTACTGCTGCATTTATTAGAACAAGCGCCGCAACTGATTTTACTGGTGACCTACCTATATTAGCTGCTGGAGGTTTTTCTGATTTAAAACCATCAGATATACGTGTAACAGGTAGTGTTTTCAGTAACGCAGTTTCTAAAAATGATATTGATCAAACACAAGTACGTGGTACTTACACCTTTGACGAAATCGGTAGTATTGATTTTGGTGTTTCTGTAACAGAATCAACTAACCATTCACAATCAGTTAATGTACAACGTAATGACTGGGGTGGTGTTGGTGATGAAGGTGATTTCGAAGATTCATTTTTTCCAGAAAAAAGTATAGCAGGTATATTTGACGATGTGTCTGGTGGTAACTTTGAAGACTTTGATGGTGATTATGACATTGTAGATAGTTATTACGCGTTCGATTTTAACGCAGTAAGAGACCGCGCTGAAGCATTATATTCAACTGGTGTTGGCGCAGGTGATTGTGGTACTAATTTCTGTCCATCGACAGATTATGAATCTGATACTGACCAATTAGTTGAAGAAGACATTGTCTCAGTTTATGCACAATATAACTATGATGGCGAAATTGGTGACATGCCATACGACCTTCATGTTGGTTTTCGTTATGAAGAAACTGATGTGACTGGAACTTCAGCCGTTGCGACTTATGATAGCGTTAAATGGGAAGGCGAGACTGAATTGGTATTACAAGCGACTGGAAATCGTGAATTCCAAGAAGAGTCAGGAAGTTATGATCACTTTTTACCTAGCTTAAATTTCAATATTGAAGTAACAGATGATGTAATTCTACGTGCTGCTTACAGTGAAACAATTGGCCGTGCGGCTTATGGCGATCTAAAAGGTGGGACAGTAGTTGCATCAAATGCTGATCGATCAGGCGGTACCGGTTCAGCAGGTGATCCTAATTTATTACCGCTTGAGTCAACCAATTATGATATTTCAGCAGAATGGTATTATGGTGAAGGCAGTTACGTTTCTTTTGGTTACTTTAAAAAAGACGTAAGTAACTTTATTGAAGGAGCTATAGTAAATTCTGAAATTTATAATATCAATAACCCTACAGATGGGCCTCGATATTTAGAAGCGATTGCTGCTGTTGGTTCAGATGCTCGCGATATTCGTCAATATTTTTGGGACAATTATGGTGACACAGATAGCGTGTATTTAGGTGAAAACGGTAATATTGTGATTGAAGGTATTGATGAAGATGCGTCATTAGTATTCGATCTTACTACCCCAGCAAATAGCCCTAAAGAGCAAAGTTTCGATGGTTTAGAACTTTCTGTACAACATATCTTTGGTGAGTCTGGTTTCGGTACCATTGCTAACTTCACCTTAGTCGATACCGAAAATAGCTATGATAATTTAGTCGTCGATGGCCAAGTTGCTGAAACTAATATTAGTGATAGTGCTAACTTAATCATGTTTTATGAAATGGATAACTTCCAAGGGCGTATTGCATACAACTGGCGTGATGAGTTCTTAAATTCTCATAGTCAAGGCACTGGTGCAAATCCAACTTATACTGAAGAATATCAACAAATTGATTTCAGTATGAGTTACGATTTCCCTGACGTTGAAGGGTTAACAATATCATTAGAAGGTATTAACATTACTAATGAATTTACTCGTACTCACGGTCGTTCTAAGTATCAAGTACTTAATGTTACTCAAACCGGTGCACGTTACGGTTTAGGTTTACGTTATACTTTCTAGGCTAATTAAATAGAAATGTAACAATAAGTCACTAAGTTATTCGAATAACTTAGTGACTTATTGTTACATTTCTATTTAATTA
>CALJMY010000052.1 GCA_937981905.1 uncultured Enterobacterales bacterium | reverse complement strand
CCTCGTATTGCTAATCGATTATTACGACGTGTACGAGATTTTGCACAAGTAAGTTTTAACGGTGAGATTAATGAAAATGTTGCACAGGAATCATTAAAAGTTCTTGATGTTGATAATCAAGGTTTTGATTTTATGGATCGTAAAATGCTAATGACCATAATCGAAAAATTTGATGGTGGACCTGTTGGCCTTGATAATTTAGCCGCTGCCATTGGTGAAGATAAAGAAACTTTGGAAGATGTTATTGAACCTTTTTTAATTCAACAAGGATTTATTCAACGAACTCATCGTGGCCGTATCGCGACAGCCCAAACCTATCTTCATTTTGGCTTGAAAGCTAAAAATACCCAATAGACGTTTATACTAATAATTCTTTATTAATTACTGGTACTTGTACTCATTTTATTTTGAAGTGATTTTTTATAAAACTATTAGTTTTAAATTTCAGGCAAAAAAAAGCCTACTAAATAATTAGTAGGCTTTAATGACCAAAAATGATCAAAGGAAGTTATGTAAATTAGCAAAAGAGATAACTTGGTTAATAAGTATATTAACCTGATGTTCTTAATGTTTCAGAACGTCTTTTGAGATGGCGCTATATTACGTAGATTTAAACAAACCTTCAAACTAGTATAATTAACCTTTAGCATTAGTTTTTGTAATTAATATATAATATTTTTAACATCAAATCGTTTATTAATAGTGCTCATACAGTTTTTATTCATTAGTTCTTCTTTATATTCATTGAATACAAAACTTATATTGATAACTCAGTGAAATAATTACACTGATGTAAACGGTTGTTTACATTTTTATCATCTATGGATGACTATTGAACTGATGTTGAATGTTTTTTGCTCAATGTCATTATTTTATACAAACATCACGATGCAAGGTTGCTCAAGTGCTCGTAATATAGTAATTTCAGCCCTTAAATTATTGTTTATAAGATCTTAAATGGCTTTTGAATTTCCTATTCGTGTTTATTATGAAGATACTGACGCCGGTGGTGTCGTCTATCATTCCAATTATCTCAATTTTTATGAGCGGGCTCGCACAGAATACTTACGTGATTTGGGTTTTGAGCAGGACACATTGCTTAAACAAGATATTGTATTTGTAGTCCGTCGCTGTGAAGTAGATTATTTAAGACCTGCAAAATTTAATGACGAGCTTTTTGTCCACGTTGAGATTGAACAGCTTAAAAGAGCAAGTGTTATTTTTAAACAAAAAATCATTTCAAAAAATGGGAACCTGTTAAGCACTGCACAGGTCGTAGTTGTTTGTGTTGAATTGGCACAGATGAAACCTACTGCTATACCAAGTTTTATTTTAAAGGAGTTACAGCGTGGAAGCTGAATTATCATTCATTGATTTATTTTTAGAAGCGAGCTTATTAGTTCAACTCGTCATGTTAGCCTTATTACTAGCCTCAATTATGTCATGGACAGTTATTTTTCAACGCCGTACATTATTGAATAATGCAAAAGCGAGTCTAAAGAAATTTGAAGATAAATTTTGGAGTGGGGCAGATTTATCTGGCCTATACAAAGAATTATCAGCAAGAAGTAGCACCAATGGCGGCGTTGAAAAAATGTTTAGCGCTGGTTTTAAAGAGTTTGCTCGTTTAAGCCAATCATCGTCTTCTAATCCGGATGCTATTATTACCGGTTCTCATCGTGCTATGCGCGTTGTTTTATCACGTGAAATCGATAATTTAGAACACAATCTTCCATTTTTAGCGACTGTTGGTTCAATATCTCCTTATGTTGGCTTATTTGGGACGGTTTGGGGAATTATGAATTCATTTATAGCCTTAGGTGCCGTTCAACAAGCTACATTACAAATGGTTGCACCAGGTATTGCTGAAGCATTAATTGCAACAGCCATGGGATTATTTGCTGCTATTCCAGCTGTTATTGCTTATAACAAATTTTCTACTACGGTTGATAAATTAGAAAATAGTTATGCTAATTTTATGGAAGAGTTTGCTTCTATTCTTCAACGTGAAGCTTATGCCAGTACCGATAAAGTCAATGCTAGTTCAAATGTAGCAAGGTAAAAGCAATGGAATATCAACGTAAAAAGAGACGCTTAAATTCTGATATCAATGTTGTTCCTTACATTGATGTCATGCTTGTGTTGCTTATCATTTTCATGGCGACAGCACCTTTAGTCGTACAGGGAGTTAAAGTAGATTTACCACAAGCTAACGCAAAACCTATTGCTAATACTGAAGATTCTTCTATTCCATTAATTGCATCAGTAAAAGCGGATGGCACTTATTACTTAACTGTTGGTGATAACCCTGAAGAGGAATTATCACAACAAGCATTAACTGACTTAGTTAGAGCTCATTTAATATTAAAGCCTGAGACGGCAGTGATGATTAAAGGCGCAAGATCAGTTGATTACGATCATGTATTACAATTAATGGTTTCATTAAATAATGCAGGCGCGACTTCTGTTGGTTTGATGACTGATCCGGTTGAGGGTAATTAAGTGACATCAGCTCCTAGTATAATTAAATCTCTTTTATCGTCAGTTACGCTTCATGTCATCATCATTGGCGGTTTATTAATTGGTGCCGTTATTACGCCAGCCAAAAAAACACCTATTGAGGTTAGTGTTAGTAACAATAAACCAATAGTTAAGGCGGCAATGGTCGATAATGCAGCTGTCCAAAAGCAATTAGATATCCTCAAAAAGAAAAAAGTCGATGAGAAACTTGCACAACAACGACGTGACCAAAAAGTAAAAGATGATAAAAAACGTATACGTGATTTAGAAAAACTTAAAAAGAAACGTTTGGCTGAAAAAGATGCAGCAGATAAAGCAGCTAAGAAAGCTAAAGCTGAGGCTAAAAAACAAAAAAAATTAACAGATGATGCTATTAAAAAATCGCAAGCGAAACAGAAAAAAGAAGCGGACAAAGCAAAAAAATTAAAAGCTGAACGTGTCAAACAAGAAAAAGCCGCTGCAGATGCCAAAGCAAAACGAGTTGCTGCAGATAAAGCTAAAAAAGTAAAAGCTGAAAAAGAACGCCAACAAAAAATAGCGAAAGACAAAGCTGCAAAAGAGCAAAAAATATTAGAAGATATGCTAGCCAAAGAATTAGCTGAGGAACAAGCCTCTTTTAATAAAGCACGTAATGCTAAAGTTATGTCTGAAATAGAAAAGTATACCAGTTTGATTTCGAGTGAAATTCAACGTAACTGGAATACAGATCAAAGTATGAAAGGAAAACAATGTGTTCTTAATATCAAACTAGCGCCTAGTGGGTTAGTTTATAGTGTAAGGGCTGTTTCAGGAGATAGCTTTGTTTGCCAATCAGCACGCGCTGCAGTATTGAAAGCGAATACTTTCTCGGTATCTAAAGATCCACAGGTTTATGCTGAAATGAAAGATATCAATTTAACCGTACAACCAGAGTTTAATTAATGAAATCAATTGTAAAATATTTCCTGATTGCAGGACTCAGTATCACTCAGCCAGCGATGGCTGCTATAGACATCGTTATTACTGAAGGGATTAATTCAGCAAGGCCGATTGCTATTGTTCCTTTCAAATGGTTAGGTACTGGACCTAAACCACAAGAGTTAGCAAATGTTATCTCTAATGATTTACGTTTTAGTGGACGTTTTAATCCTAGTGGCGCATTTTCTATGCCGTCACAACCATCAACCGATGCTGAAATAAACTATCAACAATGGGCATCTCTTGGAATTGAAGCGATGGTTGTTGGAACTATTAAGCCGTATAAAGATGGCCGTTATATTGTTGGCTTTGAATTGTTAGATGTTTTGAACGCTAATGCGACTAAAGCTAATGGTAAAACATTACAAAACGGTGTGTTAGTTGAAACTAATAGCTACTTGTTAGATTCTCGTGAAACTGTAATTTCTGCTGATGAGTTTAGATCTTATTCTCATCGTATTAGTGATATCGTTTATGAAAAATTAACAGGTGAACGTGGTGCTTTTAGAACAAAAATTGCCTATGTATTAGTTAATAGAGATGAACCTAAATTTAAATATCGTTTAATGATGAGTGATTTTGATGGTTTTAATGAAATAATGCTTTTGCGTTCTCCTGAGCCTTTAATGTCGCCTACATGGTCACCAGATGGTACAAAAATAGCGTATGCATCATTTGAAAATAAACGCCAACAAATATATATTCAAGATATTTATACACAAAAACGTGAACGTTTAAGTAGTTTCCAAGGTATTAATAGTGCACCTAAGTTTTCGCCTGATGGAAAAAGTTTAGCGTTAGTTCTTTCTAAAGATGGTAATCCTGATATATACACAATGGACTTAACTACAAAGAAAGTTAAGCGTATTACTAGAAATAGAGCCATAGATACAGAACCAAATTGGTCGCCTGATTCAAAAAATTTACTATTTACGTCTGAGAGAGGTGGTAAACCACAGATATATCAAGTAAATTTAGACTCTAGAAGAATACGTCGTGTAACTTTTGAAGGTGAAATGAACCTTGGCGCATCGATGACACCAAAAAATGACGAATTAGTTATGGTTAATCGTACGCGAGGAAAGTATCATATTGCTAAACAAAGCCTGATCACAGGTAGTTTACAAGTATTAACAAAAACAAGACTTGATGAATCACCAAGTATTGCACCTAATGGTAGTATGATCATTTATGGTACAACGCATCGTGGGCAACAAGTATTAGGTTTAGTCTCGATCGATGGTCGATTCAAAGCTCGTTTGCCGGTACGTGATGGTGAAATTAAAGCACCAGCATGGTCACCATATATTTATTAAATTAGAATAACTTAAGGAACGAATAATGCGTTTAAATAAAATTGTTAAAGGGATTGCTATAGCTATTCCAATGTTCGCTCTAGCAGCTTGTAATTCAACATCTACAGCTGATAGCGATACAAGTGAAACAAATCAAGCTGCTCAACAAGCACAATCAGTTGTTGAAACTGGCGCTGCTGTTAAAGCATTAACACCTGAAGAAATTCAACGTGAAGCACTACAAGCACTTCGTAAAGAACATATCGTATATTTCGATTTTGATACATCAAGTGTATCAAGCCAGTTCTCTACATTATTAGATGCTCATGCAACTTACCTTCGTGCTAACCCAAGCGCAAAAGTATTAGTTGAAGGCCATGCTGATGAGCGCGGTACACCTGAGTACAATATCGCATTAGGCGAACGCCGTGCAAAAGCTGTGTCTCGTTACCTTGAAGGTTTAGGTGTAAATGCATCTCAAATTGAATCTGTAAGCTACGGTGAAGAGAAATCTCTAGATAACAGCCGCACTGAATCTGGTTTTGCTAAAAACCGTCGTGCTGTTTTAGTTTACTAATTTATAATTAAGAACTAATGAAAAAATTATTAGCATTAGGTCTCTTAATGGCGGCGAGTGCATCAGCACAAACCGCCAACGTGATAGATTTATCAGCATCATCTGATCAACGACTAGAATCCTTAGAACAAAGACTTGTTCAAAAAGGTAAGACGGTACTTGATATGCAGCAGCATATCGATACGTTGCAACAAGAGCTGAATGAATTGCGCGGCCTCAATGAGACTCATGAATACCGTTTGAATCAAATATTACAGCGTCAACGTGAACTCTATCAAGAGTTTGATAAGTTATTAACGAAAGTTAATACGGTTGAAACTAGTTCAGCTATTGAAAACACTGCCTCAAATGTTCCTACTTCGGATGCTCCATTATCTGAAAGTAGCGCGTATGAGCAAGCGTTGAATCTTGCACTGAAAAATAAAAAATTTGATGAAGCGATAATTAAATTTAAACAATATCAAATTACTTATCCAGATTCGTCTTACATGCCAAATGTTCATTATTGGTTGGGTCAACTTTTATTCAATAAAGGCGATAAAGATGCTGCAAAAAAAGAATTTGAATCGTTGGTTACTAATTTTGCACAATCAAGTAAACGTGGAGATGCGTTAGTTAAGTTAGGCAAAATAGCGCAAGATAATAATCAATTAGATAAAGCACGCGAATTATATCAACAAGTTGTTAATGAATATGTTGATACTTCAGCTGCACAGATTGCAAAAACCCGTTTAAGTGGTTTAAGATAAAGTACTAAACCCTTTATTTACCTTTACTTAAGTGACGATTATTGATTCGACTTGATGGTTTTGTACGCTAAAAATAGTAGAGTCGTTCGAAAAATTATCAATTAGATAAAAAAGTAAAAATATAGGTTGCGCTAAAAATATTAATCAGTATTATAGCCGCGGTTGGAAGGGAGATGTAAAGTACTTCACTTCTGACGTAACGTTTGGGCCATTAGCTCAGTTGGTAGAGCAGTGGACTTTTAATCCATTTGTCGAAGGTTCAAATCCTTCACGGCCCACCACTTTTAGTGATTTATATAAATTAACTCAGTTGGTAGAGTTTAAAACCAAGCCATATTTTTATATGGATTGTAGTTCAGTTAGTAGAGCTATTGATGCACTTTTAATTTAAAAGTTGATATCAAAAACTAAAACTAAGCCATATAGTTTATATATGGATTGTAGTTCAGTTAGTAGAGCTATTGATGC